>JBBRRM010000048.1:0-11831 GCA_038275915.1 Nitrospirales bacterium | reverse complement strand
TGCGTCTGGAGTTCGAGAACGGCTCACCGGTGGTCTGGTTCGACGATGGCGAGCATGTCTCGACTCGATGCTTGTTGATCGCGACCGGCGCCAACTATCGTAAGCTGGACATTCCAGGGCTCGAGCAGTTCGAGGGGTCGGGCGTCTACTATGCCGCCACCCAGACGGAGGCACAACTGTGCCGCGGCTCGGAGGTCATTGTAGTCGGCGGAGGCAATTCCGCCGGGCAAGCCGTCATGTTTCTTTCAGAGCATACCCCGCACGTGTTCTTGCTCCTGCGCGGCGGCGATTTGCGTAAAAGTATGTCCAGCTATCTGGCGGATCGTATCGAGGGGGCGGCCAATGTCGAGGTGCTACCCGACTCGGAGATTTGCCGACTGCTGGGGGACCAGCGGTTGGAAGTCGTCGAAATCAAACATCGCCGCACTGACGAGACCCAAACGGTCCGGACCCCTGCCGTCTTTACCTTTATCGGCGCGATCCCCTGCACCGGCTGGCTGCCCGCTGAAATAGAGACTGACTCCAAGGGTTTCGTGAAGACTGGCCGACTGGTATCAGCCTCGCCATACTGGACCGCTAGCCGTGAACCGTTTCTCCTCGAAACCAGCCGTCCCGGCGTCTTCGCTGCCGGCGACGTGCGACTTGGCTCCGTCAAGCGCGTCGCCTCTGCGGTGGGGGAAGGATCGATGGCGGTGCAGTTCGTTCACGAGTACTTGAGAATGAACGACAGGACCACATCGTGAGCCACACCCTGCCGGAGCCGAAAAAATTTGCTGATCTATCGCACGCACGGAGGTCCTCTAGGAACACTTGGCAAAACGCTGGAGCGGGAAGGTTGCCTCTGGTAGTGGGGCAGGGTTCATTGCCCTGAAAAAGAGTTTGAATATGGTCGCGCACGATCTGCACACCGTCGCGTTCCCCAAACTCGAAGAGGCTCAGATGGCCGCACTGGGGAGGTGTCCCCTGACGACCCTTAAGAGGTACCGGGACGGGGACAAGCTCTTCGAGGCTGGCGCACGCGACTTCAAGTTCTTCGTCATCAAGTCCGGCAAGGTCGAAATCGTTGATGAAGCCGAAGAGACGCCGAAGACCGTCACAATTCACGGGCCCTCGGAGTTCACCGGTGACGTGCCCGGGGTGATGGTGAAGTGTACGAGGTCTCGCCCGACGCCCTGCGGCAGATCCTGAACAATCATCCGGATCTGGGCGACCTCATTCTCCAGGCCTTCATCGCCCGTCGGCACCTCCTGAATGAGCCGGGAACATTCACTGGCCTGCGCGTGATCGGCTCTCGGTACTCGCGGGACACATTCCGTGTCCGCGATTTCCTGGCAAAGAACCGCGTGCCGTTCACCTGGCTGGACCTGGAGGTGGACCCACAGGTGGACAAGCTCCTCAAGCAGTTCGGACTCACTGAGGCGGACACGCCCGTTGTCGCCTGGGGCCGCAAGTTGCTTCTGCGCAATCCCTCCAACCGCGAGCTGGCGGAGGCGCTCGGTATCCGTCGGCCGCCGGAGCGTACGATGTACGACCTGGTCGTGGTCGGAGCCGGGCCGGCAGGGCTGGCCGCGGCGGTCTACGGAGCCTCAGAAGGGCTCAGCACTGTGGTGTTGGAGCGCACCGGACCTGGAGGCCAGGCTGGCAGGAGCATGCGTATTGAGAACTACCTCGGCTTTCCTGCCGGCGTGACTGGAGCGGAACTCGCGGAGCGTGCCGTCGTACAGGCCAGCAAATTCGGCGCACGCCTGCCCGTCGCCACACTCGTCACGAGACTGACGTTTGACAACACGTACCCGACTCTGCATCTCGATGGGGGGGAGACGGTCACGGCCAAGTGCCTGTTGATTGCCACGGGGGCCGACTATCGGCGGTTGAACGCGGAAGGGTGTCAGCAGTTCGAAGGCTGCGGCGTCTACTATGCCGCGACCTTCAACGAGGCGCAGATGTGCCAGGGATCAAGCGTGGTAATTGTGGGTGGTGGCAACTCTGCCGGTCAGGCCGCCGTCTTCATGTCAGCACAGAGCCGTAAGGTCTACCTCCTGATCCGCGGCAACGACCTGCGTAAGGACATGTCCAGCTATCTGGTCCAGCGGATCGAGGATACCCCCAACATCGAGGTGCTTCGCCATACGGAGGTCCGGAGGATGTCCGGCGACCGCTACCTCAGGTCGATCGAGGTCGCCAACAATAAGACCGGCGAGGTGCGGACGCTGGAAACCGCGGCGCTGTTCAGCTTCATCGGGGCGACGCCTTGGACCGAATGGCTTCCCCCTGAGATCGAGAGAGATGCTAAGGGGTTCGTGCGGACGGGGCCGGCCTTAGAACAGTCTCCTTGCTGGACCGCCAAGCGGCAGCCGTTCCTGCTGGAGACCAGCCACCCCGGAGTATTTGCCGCCGGGGACGTGCGATCCGGCTCGGTCAAGCGCGTCGCCTCGGCCGTCGGTGAGGGCGCAATGGCGGTGCAGTTCGTGCACCAATATTTGAGTGTCATGTAAACGACAGGAGCACATCATGGCAGACAGCCTACTCGGCCGAACCCTCTCACTGAACGGTGCCTTCCAATGAACAGGGGGCCGGTTAGTCGGAGTGGGAAGGTTGCCTCGAGCTCATGAGTCCTTTTGTCTCCTTCCGACAGGTTTCGGCTCGCATTGGTCAGAACGATATTTTGCACGATCTCAGCTTCAATGTCGAAGCCGGAGAAACTCTGGTGCTCTTGGGCCGGAGTGGCTCGGGCAAGACCACAGCCTTGAAAATGGTGAATGGCTTGCTCCTGCCAAGCGCCGGTGATGTTTTGATCGAGGGGAAGCCCACCACCGCCTGGGACCTGATCCGACTGAGGCGTCGTATCGGATACGTGATCCAGGATACGGGCCTGTTTCCGCATTTCACTGTGGCCGCCAATGTCGGGCTGGTTCCCCGTCTGGAGGGTTGGCAACCCCGCGACATCGCCGCCCGCGCGCAGCATCTACTGACTCAGGTCGGGCTCCCTCCGGCGCAGTTCGCCACGCGCTATCCCCGCGAGCTGTCCGGTGGTCAACGTCAGCGGGTGGGGATTGCCCGTGCCCTCGCGGCAGATCCGCCGTTGTTGTTGTTGGACGAACCCTTTGGCGCACTTGATCCGGTGACCCGCGTGGAACTGCAACAGCAGTTTCTCGACCTGCGGAAGGGGCTCAACAAGACGACTCTATTCGTCACCCATGATGTCCGTGAAGCGTTGTTACTCGGCACCCGCATTGGGGTTCTTCACAGCGGGCGGTTGGTCTTCCTGGGCGGACGCTCCGAGTTTCTCGAGTCCCACGATAAGGAAGTGCAGGCGTTTCACACGTGCCTCGAGGAGAAGTGGAGGGGGACGATCTGATGTCTTCTGCGCTGGCGCGTGACATTCTCGATTTGACGCTCGAACACCTCTTCCTGGTGGGCCTCTCCATGGGGATTGCCGCGGCGCTTGCCATTCCGGCGGGTATCCTGCTCACCAGACGCACCTTCCTTCAACGGTGGGTGTTGGGGTTTGCGAATATCATGCAAACCGTGCCGAGTCTGGCGCTCTTCGGGTTTCTGATTCCTCTCCCGTTTCTTGGAGGGATCGGCAAGCACACGGCCATTGTCGCGCTCGTGCTGTATGCGCTCTTGCCGATTCTGCGGAATACGCTCACAGGCATTCTGAACGTGGATCCCGCCGTGCGTGAGTCGGCGGTCGCCATGGGCATGACGGGACGGCAGCTTCTCTGGGAGGTTGAACTCCCGCTGGCGACCAGGACGATCCTGGCCGGCCTGAGGATCGCGACTGTGACGACGATCGGGACGGCAACGATTGCCGCGGCCATTGGCGGCGGTGGCCTGGGTGTGTTCATCTTTCGCGGCCTGGCATCCGTCGATACGACGCTGCTCTTGGCCGGAGCGGTTCCGGCTGCTCTCATCGCATTGGCGGCCGATCGAGGACTTGAATGGGTCGAACACAAATTGTCGCCTGTCTGATCGTCGGATTGGGGGCCGGTGGAATCCTCGGCTGTACCAAGGAACGCCCGCTCACGGTCGGCTCGAAGAATTTCACCGAGCAAGTGATCCTCGGAGAGATCGTGGCGCAGCATCTTGAACATCGGCTCGGCCGCCCTGTGGATCGTCAGCTGAACCTCGGCGGAACCCTGTTGGTGCACCAGGCACTCGTGAACGGAGACATCGATCTCTATCCCGAGTACACGGGGACCGCGCTGGCGACCGTCTTGAAATTGCCGCCTGCGCACGATCCGGTTGCCGCCTTTGCCCTCGTTCGGGCCGAATATCAGGCGCGGTTCGGGGTGGAATGGATGGATCCGTTGGGTTTCAATAATACGTTCGCCATGGTGATCCGTGGAGAAGATGCTCGGAAAAACACAATTACGACCTTGAGCGAGGCGGCGCGGTATTCTCCTGGTTGGATCCTCGGTGTGGGGTACGAATTCCAGCAGCGGTCGGATGGACTGGCCGGGTTACTGAAGACCTATAAGCTTCCCGTCCTGGGATCTCCCAAGACCATGGACCTCGGCTTGTTGTACAAGGCACTCGAACAAGGACAAGTGCGCATGGTGGCCGGGAATGCGACCGATGGCCAGTTGTCGGTGCTGGATGTGCTGATTCTCCGGGATGACAAGCAGTATTTCCCTCCGTAAGATTGTGCCTTGGCCGTCCGGCGCAATAGTCTTGAGGCCAACCCTCCCTTGCGGCAAGCCCTCACCGAACTGTCCGGTTTGTTTACCGACGTCACCATGCGCACGTTGAACTATCAGGTGGATGGTGCGCATCGTCCCGTGCGAGAGGTCGCCGAGCAGTTCCTGCGCGAGGCCGGGTTGTTGCGCTAATCGGCGATCAGGAGGTTCTCCGCAAACGTCCATTGGGTATCGACCCATTGCGAATCGCAGAGGAATCCCGTGCCTCGAGCGAGACCAGGAATGTCCTCGACGCGGAATTTGTGACAGGCTTCCGTCCAGATCGTTTCCCCTTCTCTGAAAGTACAGCTAAAGTCCGCGGCCCGAATCGACACGGTCTGCCTCCGTGTCGAGCGGAGGTGCATTTCGATGCGCCGGTCCATTTCCTGATAGCGTACGTGATGTTCGAAGTGCCGTAGAATAAAGTCTCCCCCCAGGTCCCGATTGATCCGGGCAAGCAGATTGAGATTGAAGGCGGCGGTCACTCCAGTCGGGTCGTCGTAGGCCAGCAGCATGTCATGGACCGATTTCTCCACGTCAGTTCCCAGGAGAAGGGCGTCGCCGGGGTTGAGATGCCGACGGATGGCGCCCAGAAATCTCTCTGCGGCCGGTGGATCAAAATTGCCTATGGTGCTCCCCAGGAACAATACCAGGAGTGTCTGATCCGCCCGGCGACGGGCCGCGACTTCCTGCAGCCCTTCCAGATACGATGTCTCCAGTCCGACCATGCTAATTGCGCCGATGTGTCCCAGTTCCTGATGGCATTTGATAAGGGCCGCAGCGGAGATGTCGATAGGGAAATAGGCCACCGGCTCCCGATCGGCGAGCGCTTCCAATATCCAGCGCGTTTTTCGGCCGCTGCCGCTTCCCAGCTCGACCACCGCCACGGGAGGAGGAAGACGTTCGAGCATGTCTCCGGTATGGCGACGGAGGAGGCGCTCCTCGGCACGGGTCAGCCCATATTCTGGGAGCAGGGTGATCGCTTCGAAGAGTGCTGTTCCTAAGTCATCGTACAGGTACATCGACGGCAGTTCGCGTTGGCCAACCTTCTTGAGGCTGTCGTTCACTGCGACAGCGAACTCCCGGACCGCGTCAGTCTGTCCCGTCTGTGAGAGCAGCATGCTAGTCCTCCACACAGCGAAATCCGGCATAGGCATAGGCGTGGTTGGGTCGGAACCAGTTGCGAAACGATCGGCGTATCAAACGGGCGTCTGTCCGCGATGACGCCCCTTTGAGCACATAATGGTCACCATCAAAGAAGCGAGCGGAGTATCCTGGATAAAACGAGAAGGGCTGGAATCCAGGAAATGGCTGAAAGACTGTCGACGTCCACTCCCATCCGTTGCCGACCAGCTGGGAAATTCCGAATGCACTGTCCCCGAGCGGAGTCGCGGTCACGGGAATAGGATCCCACCTGTCTCCATTGAAGTTTCCCCGTTGGCGATCTGGTTGGTCGTCGCCCCATGGATAGGATCGTTCTGCTTCGCCGTTCGGGGTCCCATAGGCTGCCCGATGAAACTCCGCTTCGGTGGGGAGTCTCTTACCGCTCCAAGCTGCAAAGGCGCTGGCCTCCTCATGGGTAACATAGACCGGCCAATCCATCGGCAATGGCACTGCTCCCGACATGGTTCGCCAATTCCACTGGCCCTCGTCCCACATCCAGAAGTGCGGAGGCTTGGCCCCCGCGCGAACGAATCCGAGATACTCTCCATTTGTGACTTTGTACTTGCTCATGGCAAATGCAGAGACAGAGACCTCATGGCCAGCAAATTCGTTGTCCCATCCGAATTGATATGGGCCAGAGAGCTGCTCGCCACGTTGACCCAACGTGACCGTTCCGCCGGGAATTTCAATGACCGTGGAAACGGCAGTGGGGCCAGGGGGAGGCGGCACAACCAGCGGAATATCCTTTTGAGTCATCGACAGGTGCTGCAGGAGGTAGGCAAAGGTCTCGGCGTGCATCAACCGGTGCTCGATCGCAACAGAGAGCATTTGCTCCGATACCCGGTCTGAGAACTCATCGATGGCCTGCCGAACGCGTAGATTATATCGTTGGACCTCTGTTGTCTCCGGCCAATCCGAGCGCTGGTCCTGTGGTAACTGCCCTGATTCCGGATCAATCCCGAACGCGAAGAGTCGGTCGAATTCCGGATGGAATGACGGAAGTCCCATTGCTTGGCTCATAAGATTCCAGTCAAACGCCTCGAGGTGGCCGAAATAGAAAATGGTCCGGTGACGCTCGGGGACCGCCCGGTCATGGAAGGCTTCAGGCCGAACCAGTCTGAATAAAGCATCGGTCTGCAAGCGAGCTTGCGCCAGCGCAAATGCCAGATGAGTTGCCGGTGGCGTCTTAGTGATCATCGACGTGTACTCCCTTCCAAAAAGCCACATGTCCCGTGATCTGGTTGGCCGCCTCTTTGGGTGAAGGGTAATACCAAGCCGCGTCCTTATTTATCTTTCCATCCACGACAATATCGTAATAGCTTGCTTCCCCTTTCCAGGAGCAGGTCGTATGCGTGGTGCTTGGTTGGAAGTGCTTTCGTGTGATTGAGTGGGGCGGGAAATAGAAATTTTCTTCGACGACGTGCCCCTCGTTGCTTTCGGCTAACGTCGTCCCATTCCAGAAGGCGTTTGGCATAAAAGCATCCTTTCGGTACAAGCGCTTTCCGCTTCATTCCCGGTCATGCGGGATGTCAGAATGCTCCAGAGGAGTTCGCCGCCCATGCGCTATTTCAATTATGCCGGTTTACATCCTGCACGCGTCGAGGCCATCGAAGAGATGCAGGCTGTCTCTAACGAATTCCGCACCCTCTTGTTCTCTGAGTCTGGCATCGCCTGGTACCGCAAACAAGTGGAAAATTCCAGACAGAAGGTCGCCCGATTGCTTCACCTTAATCTTGTCGAAGGAGGCGACTCTCTTGTCTTCGTCCCCAATACCACAACCGCTTATAGACTCGCTGTGGCTGCACTCGAGTTCCATCCAGGAGATGTCGTCATCACGTCAGACCAGGAGCATCTGTCAACATTACGGGCTCTGTACAGCCTCAAGTCGCGAGGTGTGGGGCTGATTGTCATCCCCGCAAGTTCTGAAGAAAGATTCCTCACCCAACTCAACGATGCCTGTAAGGACAGAAGAGTCAGGCTCATTACAGTGAGCCACGTGGCTCACACCGATGGCAGAATATTTCCCGTACAGCAGATATGCGAAATAGCCCGGAGGCGGAATGTTATTCTCGCGATCGATGGCGCGCAGGCTGTTGGTCACGTACCCGTGGATCTGGGAACACTCGATGTCGATTTGTATTATTTCTCAGGTCATAAGTGGTGCGCAGGTCCCATGGGGACCGGTGCACTCCTGATGACGAAACGATACAAAGATAGACATGCGCGTCAGGAGTCCGGGCTTTCCGTGACAGGAAGCGCACAAGAATACGTTGACCTTGGCACGCAGAATATCGGCCTCATTTCGGGGCTTGCCCGGGCTTGTGAAATGAAGCAACAAGAATTATCGATCATGGGCGATCTTGCCGGGCTGCGAACATCGTTCAAGGGCTATTTGAGCCGGATGAATGACGTGGAAATCGCCGAGTGGGATGGGCCTCATGCACCGGGCATCTTGTCGTTTCGAGTTAACCAGGCAGGATTCGATGCGACTCGAATAGCGGAATACTTGGATGCCCAATACGCTATCGCGATCAAGCCATTGAGGTACCGTGAGTCACCGCATATGCTCCGCGTTTCCTGGTCACTATCGACCGAACCTCAGGACATCCTGGTCCTAGCGGAAAAACTCGACGAGGCGCTACAATTCTTTGGCCAGCGGGTCCGGTAAATGCGATTTCGTCTTGGGCAGGCGGATGTGGAATGGAATTTCATCAGCTTGTGAGTTCGAGAAGACGGTCCGCCCATATCCATGGCGAACCTTCATCCTCGTGCTTGCAGTAGATAAAGCACTCCTTCCCCTGCCGGGCCATATCCGTGAACCGTGCAGCCCATTTCGATAACGCCACCTTGGTGTACTTGCTCCGCCGCAAGCGCACATACCAGAACTCAGCGGTATCGCGAATCTGAGCCGGCGACTCATCCGTATCTGCCGCGACCCAACTGACACCATGGTGCCTCAGTAGTTCTTCCACTTCCGGTACATGCCAAGAGTCGTGGCGAACCTCGAGTGCCCAACGCACGGTTCGTGGCACCTGTTCTAAAAAGGTTTTGAGCCGATCATCATCGCGCTGAAAGTTCGGCGGGAGTTGCAGCAGGATTGGCCCAAGCCGTTTCTGCCTCACCAGAGGCGTCAACCGCTCGAGCATCGTCTCGACAAAGGCGAGCGCGCCCGGCTTCAGTCGATGCATATGCGTAATCTGCCGATGCGCCTTCGGTGAAAAGATGAAAGAAGAGGGCGTCTGTTCCAGCCATCCCTGCACCGTTTGTTCAGTCGGCAACCGGTACCACATACCATCTAGCTCGACCGTGTTGAAGCGGCCGGCATAGTACTTGAGGAACTCAGCCGATTTCAGTTTCTCCGGATAAAAGCGTCCTGCTCCCTGCCATGGTTTGTACGAATAGCCCGATAGGCCGATGTGAATGAGGCTCATGGTGATCATTGAGCAGCGGGCCGATGCGTCCTGTCAATCACTTTCGTGCCATCATTCTGATAAGTAAGTTATGAAGTGGGAGGTTATCCATCAGGCAGGTCTGTTCCTTGCGGGCCTTCCGGTGCGACTCTTCCAGGTTCTGCCGAACGAACACCTCCGCTAATCACTTCGGAGGGTTCAGTTTCTATGAAAATCAGAGTGTCCGTCTTTTAAGTTCACTGGCATGCTCCACTTCTTCTCAGGAGACGATTACCCGCTGACTCTTAATCAGCGCGCCCTTCTTCGAGAGATAGGTAGGCAGCTATCGTGCGATCGACCGGCGAATTAGAAACTGACTGGAAGAAATGCGACTGTGCCAAAATTGTGACAAAGCACGTCGAAACGCATAGAGTCCTTAGAAGCCATCGAAACAGATAGAAACCGTAAGCCCTCGGTTAATTGATAAAAGCGAGAAACCAGACGCAAGATCAGGGTGTTGAGAAAATAACTTTTACGGCCTCATAACCCAAAGGTCGAAGGTTCAAATCCTTCTCCCGCAACCAACCTTCTCTCTTATCCCCCGACGGGGTCCGCCGGCAAACCCTCCCCCTCCTTCGGGTTAACCTATTCGTGGGCTATCCTGCTCCGGTTCTGGGGCGTATGCTGTTTTTTCTATCGTAGAGCCATTTCGTGGATCGGAGATAATTATGGCAGCAGCACCGATGCTTACCAGGGATTCGACCATACACGTCCCTGCGCTGCTGCTTGTCTTCCTGCTCATAGGGCTGAACGGCTGTAGCCTCCTCCCCGCGGTTCAATACTCTGCCGACAAGGTGTTACATGGCTCTCTCAGTGGTCACGCCGTTGACCATGTGGTGGTCTTAGCCATTGATGGGCTCGAGCAAGAGACCCTAGTCAAATATCTCATGCAGAATCCTCCACGAAGACCCGGAGGCTTACACGATCTGCTTGGTGTACGCGTCGATGCCAGTGGTCTTCGGTTGACCAAAGGCATTGCCGTCCAGCAGCCGACGACGGTGTTCCCTTCTTATACTTTTCCAGCCTGGACGTCGATGTTTACCGGCTTATTCCCCGGGGCTCATGGGATTACAGGGAATAGCCTTTTTTTCAGGGAGCGCGAAGTCGTGAGGTATTACACGGAGTTTCATCTCGATGCGATAAAGGTGCAGCTGCAGAAAGACTTCCTCTCCGATGATATTAGCGATCACGTGAAAACGATTTACGAGTATATCGGACAGAGTGGCGGGCAAAGCATTGTCGTGCACCACATGCTCGCGCGCGGGAGCGGCCGGGCGATTAGCCCTGACTTCGACACCCTGCTGAGTTATAAGCAGAATCGAAGTAACGCTGTTGACGAAAACACCCTGTGGGACGCGGTGAAAGCACTCCAAGATTTCAATGGTCCAGCCAAGGAAGGAGCGGAGCTGCAGCTTCCGAGCCTGATGACGATCTATTTTGCCGGGCTCGATCATGCAGAGCATGTCTCCCCCGAAAATCCGGAGAAGGCACGCTTAGAATATCTGGAACACCTCGATGACCTCATCGCGAAATTCATCGCGGGCGATCGCGCCATCGTGAGAAATCACCATGCCACACCGGTCTCTGACGTGACGCCAGTCGACCCGATTCAGTGGCGGGGATTACAAGATGAACCAGTCATGCAGCGGACACTCTTCGTGTCGGTGTCGGACCATGGCCATACCCCAATTATCTGGGACAAAGTCCTGGGCATTGAAGATCTCAAGGTTGCTTTTGACGAACTGACCGGCATAAGCGGGAAGGCCTATCATCTCGAAACTCCGACCTTTTACGAAGAAAGCTTTCTGTCTGGAGTCCATTCCCTGTTCGGACTCATTTCCCACGGGACCATTTCCCGGGATTCTACTATTGTCGCCACCTTAAATGGTGGTGCGCTCGGCCTCCATGTGAAGCCTGCACAGGGGCATTGGAAGGATGATCCCGACTATCATGGTGACATCGCGCCGATGTTGGAACACTTGCTGCTCACTCTCCACAAGAATGAGCAAGGGCCGGAAGCCGTCTTGTCTAAACAGGGCAACCGCTATGTCTTCATTCCTTATCGGTATGATGGAGCAGCCATCCAATTGTTGCCCGCGGTGCCTCTCGATCAAAGTCCATTGAACAATGCCGCATATCCTAGGGCGAAACAAAGGCTGAACGGGCTCGCGTCACGATTACCCATGGATCCTCTGAGCGCCCCAGACATCATTCTGCTGGCCGACAGGTCTAAAAAATTGACGTATCTCAACAAGCAGGATGGGCGGGTACTTGAGAGACTCGACGTGGCCACGCATCGACACTTTCACTCTGATCATGGGCATCTCAGTGCCTCAGACTCGCTTGTGCCGATAATTTTTGTGAGAGGGGGACATGAAGGAACCGACGCGCTGGCTGCGATTTGCGAGGCGTCTCTGGTTGACGTTACCCCAACCATCCTAGACATTCTCGGGCTGCTTCCGTCGTTCGACGCAGATCTGCAGAATCGGCCTGATGACATGAAGGGGCACTCGCTCACACAGGCCATCGACCGCAT
>JBBRRM010000047.1:0-11834 GCA_038275915.1 Nitrospirales bacterium | reverse complement strand
AGGTCAAGCTCTCGGTCGTGTCCCAACAAGGCAAAGAAGCCGTGGTCGCGATGCTTGGGCCAGGCGCCTTTTTGGGAGAAGGGTGTCTCGCCGGACAGTTGGTATGCATGGCCACGGCAACCACGACGGAAGACTCTACTCTCGTGCGCATTGAAAAGCGGGCAATGATCGATGCGCTCCACAACGAGCCCACCTTCGCCGAACTGTTCCTGACCTATCTCCTCTCTCGCAACATTCGCATCCAAGAGGATCTGGTGGATCAACTCTTCAATTGGAGTGAAAAGCGGCTGGCACGGGTGCTCCTCTTGATGGCGCATTTCGGAAAGGAAGGAAAGTCTGAAGCGGTCATTCCGAAGATCAGTCAGGAGGTGCTGGCCGAAATGGTCGGCACCACGCGCTCGCGGGTGAGCTTTTTCATGAACAAGTTCAGAAAGTTGGGATTCCTTGAATATAATGGCAGTGTTCATGTACACAGCTCCCTTCTCAATGTCGTCCTCCACGACTAGGTTTTTCCTTAACGTCTAATCTTGATGCGCAGGCGAATCATGCCGTCTGCCATGTTAATTCCTTCAATCTGAGCAATTTTGAACACAACGCTGCCGGTCTTCTGGTCGATAATGGCCAGTAACGGGGAGTTGGCAAGGAAATGTCCAGGTCGACACGACCCCTCAGGCAGAACTATCCCACGCAAAAGGAGAAAACCATGAATGCCCATCGACCCAAGGGGAAATGGATGCAATTCAAGGCGGCCTGAAACAGAAGTGGAACAAGTTTACCAATGATGACCTACAGCAGATCGAAGGGGGGCTATGACAAGGTTGTCGGCAAAGCCCAGGAACGGTATAGCGATAAAACGGCGAGCTCATGAAGTGGGCAGACCAGTGGCATCATCCGTCGGCGCCGGGTTCCTTGGTGAAACCATTCCACTGAGTGGAATAGATCAAGGAGAGACTCTGTACGACGCACTTTCACCTCTCACTTAAGGAGAACATCATGAACACACGCTATGTTGGAACATTCTGCACAGCTCTGGTTGTTGGCGGAGCATTGCTCGCCGGATCGACAACCGCGGCAGACTCTGTCGACGGGAGGACACCGGTCATGGGGCAGAGTACCCAGATTAAAGATAACGCATTCTTCGATCGATACATCGATAAAGCGGTGAAACATGCCGCAGAGGCAGAGCTCGCCGGGATGCAGGGGCACGCACCAGAGCTGCTCGAGCATGCCCAACTGTCGTTGGATCAGGCCAAGCAGGCCCAACGCGCCGGGAACGTTCCGGGACTGAATGAAGGGATCGTCGAATTGAGACAGGCGTTGAACACTTCTCGGACGGGCGATGGATCCATAGCGGCCTGCACGTCTCGGACGGACGCCAACGGGACCGTGATCTATGACGACCCGACCTGTCCAACTCGAAACCGTCAGCCACAAAATGCCTTGCAGGGCGCCACAAGTGACCAGACTGCAAATGATTCCACAGCTGGGTCCATGGCGGCCTGCACGTCTCGGACGGACGCCAACGGGACCGTGATCTATGACGACCCGACCTGTCCAACTCGAAACCGTCAGCCACAAAATGCCTTGCAGAGCGCCACGTCTCATGTTCGGGAGGCTCGCATCAATTTGTCGAAGGCAGGTGGGATTAAACCAGTTGAAATTCGGACAAGTGCGCGGTAGCAGCGAAATTAAGTTCACCGTAGCTGCAATGTAGGATACAACGACGAGGGTGAGCTAGGCGATTGTCTTGCTCACTCTCCCTTTGCCTTATGGCGGATTGAGTTTTGGAGTGTCCCCGAGCCTACCTGACGGCTTCGACCGCACGACACATGATCGTCGCTATGCGCCTTGTCTCGGGAGGATATGGCCGGTGTAGATTTGAGTCTGGACGTCATTTCCGGCTTTTGAAAAAATGGCCTCCCTCGCCGACTATCCATCGCTTAAACAGGATGAATCCTGTGAAGTGGCCGTGATCGGCGGTGGAGGGTTCTGGTGATACCGATCCATGAGGTCACGCATAGACTCTCTACGTGCCTCTTGTCGGAGATATATTGAGCGGCGCGGAGTGGGTGATGGAAAAGGATGCACCCTTCGACACGAGAGAAAAAACTCCATTTGCGTAACGACAACCTCCTATAGATTCAAATACTCATGAATCGGCAACGACCGAAAGGACTCACACCATGAATGGCGAAGGATTGACCAAACAATGGCCTGGATCCTCCTATCCTCTGGGCGCGACCTGGGACGGGAAAGGCGTCAACTTTGCTCTCTTTTCTGAGCGTGCCACGGGCGTGGAACTGTGTTTATTCGATTCGCCTGACGCAGAAAAGGAAACGGAACGCATTCGCATCACCGAATATACTGATCATGTCTGGCATACCTACTTACCGGAGGTCTTGCCCGGCCAGCAATACGGCTATCGGGTGTATGGCCCCTATGACCCTCAGCAGGGACATCGATTCAACCCCAACAAAGTGCTATTGGATCCCTATGCGAAGGGCATCGGACGCGATGTGAAATGGGCCGACGAGGTCTTCGGATACAAGTTGGGCGACCCGGACAGCGACCTCTCGTTCGACGACCGGGATAGCGCTGCCTATGCGCCGCTCGCGGTGGTGATTGATCCGGCATTCACCTGGGGAAACGATCGGCACCCGCGGACCCCCTGGCACAAAACCATCGTCTATGAGCTGCAGGTGAAAGGATTTACCCAACTGCACCCGGCGCTGCCTGAACGACTCCGAGGCACCTACGCGGGGCTGGCTTCTGAAACGGTCATCAAACACCTGACTGATCTGGGGATTACCGCGGTCGAACTGGAGCCGGTGCATTATTTTCTTAACGACCGTCATCTCCTCGATCGGGGACTCACGAACTACTGGGGCTATAACACGCTGGGATATTTTGCTCCTGCCAGCCGGTACGCAGCCAGGCATATTCAGCAAGATGCCGTTCAGCAGTTCAAGATGATGGTGGCGGGGTTGCATCAGGCCGGAATCGAAGTCATTTTGGATGTGGTGTACAACCACACCGCGGAGGGAAACCAACTGGGTCCGACCCTCTCCATGAGGGGCATCGATAACACCGCCTATTATAAATTATCAGAGGAGGATCGTCGCTACTATCGGGACTATACCGGCACGGGCAACTCCCTCAACGTCAGACATCCCCGCTCGCTCCAGCTCATCATGGATAGCCTCCGGTACTGGGTGACTGATATGCATGTCGACGGGTTCCGCTTTGATCTGGCCAGTACCCTGGCCCGGGAACTCTATGAGGTCGACCGGCTCGGCGCGTTCTTCGACATCATTCATCAGGATCCTATCCTCTGCCAGGTCAAGCTGATCGCCGAACCATGGGATGTGGGCGAAGGAGGCTATCAGGTCGGAAATTTTCCGGTGTTATGGAGTGAGTGGAACGGCATCTACCGGGATAACGTCCGTCGGTTTTGGAAAGGCGATGGAGGCCTCCTCTCCGAGTATGCGACTCGTCTGAGCGGGAGTAGCGACCTCTACAAAGGCGATGGGCGGAAGCCTTACGCCAGTATCAACTTTGTGACCTGTCACGATGGATTCCCGCTTCAAGATCTGGTGAGCTACAACGACAAACACAACGAGGCCAATGGCGAAAACAACCAGGATGGCACCAACGATAACCATAGCTGGAATTGCGGCGCCGAGGGGCCGACCGACGATCCGGCCGTCAATGCACTGCGCGCGCAACAGAAACGAAACTTTATGGCTACCCTGCTCCTGTCCGCCGGCGTCCCGATGATTTTAGCGGGCGACGAAATCGGCCACACGCAGCATGGCAATAACAATGCATACTGTCAGGATAATGAAACTACGTGGTTGAATTGGAATATCACTGACGAGCAGCGGGCTTTCCTTAACTTCGTCCGTTCGGTGATCGATATCCGTCAAACCCAGCCGGTATTTCAACGGCGGAAATTTTTTCAGGGACGGGAAATTGACGGGGCCGACGTGCCTGACATTTCCTGGTTTCAACCCTCGGGCGAGGAAATGTCCGACGAGGACTGGAATGCAGGATACACGCAATGTCTTGGGGTTCGGCTTCCCGGCGACCTCATTGGAGATGTCAATGAACGGGGCGACCCCATTACAGGGGATTCGATCGTGCTGTTGGTCAATGCCCATCATGAGCCCATACCGTTTACACTGCCGTTACGCGGCGCAGAACAGGAATGGGAACGGTTGATCGATACGGCTGATCCGGAAGCGAAATCCATCAAGCGAAAAGGCGGAGAGCCATACGAGATCCAAGGCCGCTCTATGGTGATTCTACGGTCAAAACCGCCTCAATCGGTGGAATTGCACAATGCTGACGTCGGGGAGAGGAGGAGCACATTAAGAAGCCAGCCGAAGCCGGCGCCTGTTTTGCATCCGGTCCCCATGATCGTGAAATGAGAAGAGGACGACGGTATGGAACACCTGTTAGAGAATACCGATACTCGGTGCGGGGCCCTTGTCCAGCGCGATGGATCGGTTCGATGGCGCGTCTGGGCTCCGAAGGCAGATCGTGTCGAGATAGTCCTGATCGACGGCGACGCGCGAGTTCTCCACAGCATGAGCCGTGAAGAACGGGGCTTTTTTCACTTGGTCAAGAGCGATATCCGGAACGGACAACGCTATGCTTACCGTTTGAACGGTGGCCCGGATTATCCGGACCCCGCATCGCGTTGGCAGCCGGACGGTGTCAATCAGCCATCCGCGGTCCTTCGCACTGATGAGTTTCCCTGGTCGGATGAGCGCTGGAACGGCGTGCCGCGCGAGGACCTGGTGTTCTATGAACTCCATGTCGGCACGTTTACGCCGGAGGGCCTGTTCGACTCGATCATTCCACGCCTGCCGGCATTGCGCGAACTGGGAGTGACGGCATTGGAGCTCATGCCCGTTGGACAATTTCCAGGCACACGCAACTGGGGCTACGACGGAGTTCATCTCTCTGCGCCGCAACAGAGCTATGGTGGACCCCACGGACTGCAGCGCCTGGTGAACGCCTGCCACCTCCAGGGTCTCGCCGTATTTCTCGACGTCGTCTATAACCATATCGGGCCGGAAGGCAGCTACCTGCGAGAGTATGGTCCCTACTTCACCGACCATTACTGCACTCCTTGGGGAGCGGCCGTGAATTACGACGGTTGCGGGAGCGACGCAGTCCGTGAATTCGTCCTCGATAACGTCCGGATGTGGATCGAAGAGTATCGCGTCGACGGCCTGCGCCTCGACGCCGTGCATAGCATTTATGATTTCGGGGCGCGGCATATTTTACAAGACATTAAGGATAGGGCCGATACGGCCGCGCAGAAACATGGGCGCCATGTCCACATCGTGGCCGAAAGCGATCTGAACGATGTCCGCTTGTTGCGTCCTCCTCAGGAGGGTGGCTATGGGCTCGACGCGCAATGGAGCGATGATTTCCATCATCTCGTGCATGTCGCACTGACCGGGGAGCGACAAGGATATTATAAGGACTATAGAGCGCCGGAACAGTTTCCGCGCCTGCTGGAGAACACATTCGTTTTGAACGGGTGTTACAGTGCGCATCGCGGCCGCAATCACGGGGGTCCCGACGCCGGCCTTCCCGGCGATCGTTTCGTGGTGTCCATTCAGAACCATGATCAGGTCGGAAACCGCGCTGCCGGCGAACGGCTGGGCACGCTGATCACGCCGGCGGCGCAACGCCTGGCGGCAAGCCTGCTGCTACTTGCCCCCTATTTGCCGCTGCTGTTCATGGGTGAGGAGTACGGCGAAGAACATCCATTTCAATTCTTTTGTTCGTTCAGCGATCCGAAACTCATCGAGGCCGTCCGCAACGGGCGGCGTCGGGAGTTCGAGGCGTTTCATGCCACGGCCGTGGATGTGCCGGATCCTCAGGCCGAGACGACCTTTGCAGCGTCCCGTCTGACCTGGTCATGGGAATCCAATCCCCACAAGGCAGGACTGCGACGCCTCTATCAAGACCTGTTGCGCGCGCGACGTGAATGGCCCGCACTCCGCAATTATTCCCAGCGTTCGGCCCGTATACTGGCCAACTCCGAATCCAGCCTCGTCCTGGAATTGATCCGCGGGGGCCGCCGGCGGGACGAAGGTGGAACGATACAAGCCCTGTTCAATCTCACCGCTCAATCGCAGACGATTCCATTCCCGCCTCCTGCCACTGTCCTATGGACGTCGGAGTCAGAGCTCTATCATGGCGAGCGAAAGGCCGGTATGGCCAAAGAAAGCTTGTTACCCTATGAATGCATGGTCTTTGGTTCGATCCATTAGTCCACACAGCGGCTCGAATGAGGCCAACTCCGGAGGCGACTTACGACCGTGCGGTTCGGGAGGGTCTTTCGAGTCACCGATGCCGGAAAGGCCGATGCAATGAATACCGATCCCTGGGGAATCGATGCGACGTATGAAGACGCCGCTGGAACGTTGCAAACAGTGTCCGAACAGGCCATCGCAGGAATCCGGTCAGCGATCGGGCGGCCGCCTGAGGAAGCCACATCCCTCTATGACGAACGCGTCAAAGTTCTCCAGCAGGGCCGCTCCTTCACCCTGCCTTCAGCAGCCGAATTGACGTTGGAAGATGGTTCGGTCAGACAGGTACGGGACCGACTGCCGGACGATCTGCCGATCGGCTACCACCAACTCGTTCCCAAAAGTGGATCTTCCTTCGCCCTGCGCTTGATCGTCAGCCCGGGACGCTGCTATTTGCCTTCGGGTCTCCGCACCTGGGGGTGGAGCGCACAACTGTATGCAACCAGGACCCGCCAGAGCTGGGGAATCGGAGACTTAGCCGATCTGAGCCGCCTGGCTCAGTGGTCGAAACATCTGGGGGCGGGAATGGTCCTTATCAATCCCTTGCACGCCGCTCTGCCGCTGCTTCCACAGGAAGCGAGTCCCTATTCTCCATCGAGTCGACGTTATTTGAATCCGCTATACCTCCGCATTGAAGACCTTCCAGGAGCCGCCCGTCTCCAACAGGACATCCAACGACTTGCCGCATTGGGCCATGCCCTCAACGATGATCGGCACATCGATCGAGACCGCGTGTTTCGCCTGAAACAAGAAGCGTTTCAGTTGTTGTGGACTCGTTTTGACGGGGATTCAGACTTTGATCGGTTTCGTAAGGCAGAAGGCTCGTCCCTTCGTCAGTTTGCCGTCTTTTGCACGTTGAGCGAGAATTATGGCGCAAATTGGCGGCAATGGCCTCACCTCTATCTTCGCCCTGATTCGCCGGATGTCGAACGGTTCGCGCATAACCATGCCGACCGCGTGCGATTTCACGAGTGGTTGCAATGGATGCTGAACCAGCAATTAGCTCGCGCGGGCCGGCATATCTCCCTGATGCAGGACTTACCGGTCGGATTCTCGCCTGATGGAGCCGATGCCTGGGTGTGGCAAGATCTCATCGCAGCCGACATGAGCATCGGCGCCCCGCCGGACCTGTACAGCCCGGACGGCCAGGATTGGGGGTTGCCCCCTTTTATTCCACATAAGCTCCGAGCAGCGGCATACGAGCCCTTCATCCAGACGATCCGTGCATCGTTGCGCCATGCCGGAGGCCTTCGCATCGATCATGTCATGGGACTCTTTCGATTGTGGTGGGTTCCCAAAGCCCGAAAGTCAAAGGACGGTGCTTATGTACGCTACCAGGCCGAAGAATTGTTAGCGATCATCGAGCTCGAAAGTCAGCGTGCGGGCGCAGTGGTTGTCGGAGAGGACTTGGGAACGGTAGAAGCCGGGGTCCGTGAGCGGCTCGCCGATCATAACGTGCTCTCGTACCGTCTGCTGTGGTTCGAAGAAACGCCTCCCTCACAGTATCCGGAGAAGGCCCTCGCGGCGATCACTACCCATGATCTCCCGACATTGGCGGGCATCTGGACCGGGGCTGATTTCGAAACGCAACGGCGTCTGGGCCTGGCCCCGGACGAGTCTGCGAGCCAGAGACTTCGGGAGATTTTGCTCAAGACCAGCGGGCTCGAGGCCGATGCCGATGTGACCCTCGCGATCACCAAAACGTTCGAACAGCTCGCCGAGGCACCCTCGGCGATTGTGATGGCCTCAATGGAAGCGGCCTGTGTCACAGCAGAACGTCCGAACATGCCGGCCGCGGCCGGGGGGAAGTATCCGAACTGGTCGTTAGCTCTACCGCTGCCGCTTGAAGATCTCGAGTCTTCGGAAGTGCCACACAAGCTCGCGCAGATCCTCAACCGACGAAGCCACACGAAGAAGTGCGAGGAGATTGTCCGTGCGGAATGAGATCGCCACGTATCGGATTCAAATGCACAGCGGTTTTACGCTCGACGACGCGGCCGCCATCGCCGAGTACTTGGCTCAACTGGGAATCAGCCATCTGTATAGTTCGCCCGTGCTGCAAGCCATGAAGGGAAGCAGGCACGGCTATGACGTGCTGGATCATAGCCACGTGAATCGCGAGTTGGGCGGAGAGGCGGCATTCGAGCATTTGTCCGAAGCGCTCCGCAAGCACGACCTCGGACTCCTGCTCGACATCGTACCGAATCACATGGCCATCGGAGGAAGGGACAATCTCTGGTGGTGGGACGTGCTGGAAAACGGGCAATCGAGCCGATACGCACCCTATTTCGATGTGGAGTGGATGCCTCCGGAAAGCAAACTGCACCATCTAGTCATGCTGCCGGTCCTGGCAGACCACTACGGTCGTATCCTTGATGCAGGCGAGATCCATATCGAGCGTCACGGCGGGGCCTTCACCGTCCACTACCATGATCATGTGTTTCCCGTCGCTCCGCGGTCCCTTCAGTTTATTCTGACACGTGCGGCATCTGACGCCGCTCCCGAGCATTTGGCGTTCTTTGCGGATGCGCTGGAGCACCTGCCCTCGTCCTGGGCCACAGACTGGGTCAGCTTGCAACGCCGTCATAGAGACAAGGGTATTTTGGGTTCTCTGCTCACCAGGTTCTTCCAGGAGGATCCTGCCGCTGCAGCAGCCGTTGACCGCACCATCCAAGAAATCAATCGGGATCACCAGACCCTGCACGAGCTGCTTGAACGACAGAACTATCGTTTGGCATTCTGGCGCACGGCCACGCAAGACCTGGGGTATCGCCGGTTTTTCGATATCACCACCCTGATCGGCCTCCGGACGGAGCATGAGCAAGTCTTTGCGGATGTCCATGACCTCGTATTCCGGTGGCTGAAACCGGATGGACCGGTCGATGGCGTTCGGGTCGATCATCCGGACGGGTTATTGGATCCCGAGCAGTATCTCCTTCGCCTGCGGGAACGAGTGCCAAGCGGATGGATCGTGGTGGAAAAAATTCTCATGCCCGATGAGCAATTGCGAGCCTCGTGGCCCGTGTCCGGCACGACCGGCTATGATTTCATGAACCAGGTCATGGGTCTGTTCATCGATCGGGACAGTGAAGAGGCTTTCACCAGGTTTTACGGCGAGTTCACAGGAGAGACGAGGAGCTTCCCCGATATCCTGCGCGAAAAAAAACTGCAGATACTCCGGCAAGTATTGGGGAGCGATCTCAATATCCTCACGTCCATGTTATTGAATATTTGTGAGCGCCATCCTCACCATCGCGATTACACCCGGCAAGATTTGCATGAGGCGCTACGGGAATTAATGGCGGAGTTCCCGGTATACCGAACCTACGTCCGCCCTCGTACCGGCCATGTCTCTGAGGAGGATGCGCGAGTGGTCATGCTCGCGATCCAGAACGTTGGAACGAGACGGCCGGACTTGGGCGGCGACCTACTAGGTTTCATTCGCGACATTCTCCTCCTCAAGGTTGCCGGCGATCTGGAGAGCGACTTTGTCACCAGGTTCCAGCAAGTGACCGGGCCCGTTATGGCCAAAGGCGCTGAAGACACGGCCTTCTATTGCTACCATCGGTTCATCGCGCTCAATGAAGTAGGAGGCGATCCCGGACGCTACGGGACCACGGTGGAACAGTTCCATGCCTGGTCTCAGGACATGCAGCGGCATTGGCCGAAGACGATGCTCAGCACATCGACCCACGATACGAAGCGCAGTGAGGATGTGCGGGCGCGACTGGTCCTTCTCTCGGAGATGCCCACTCGATGGATGGAGACGGTGTCTGCATGGTCCAAGCGACACATGTCCTATTGGGGGACACAACCTCCTGACCACAACTTTGAATATTTTTTATATCAGACCATGGTCGGCGCATGGCCGCTTGAGCAGGAGCGAGCGTTGGCGTACTGCGAGAAAGCGATCCGCGAGGCCAAGATCCATACTTCGTGGACCGATCCACATACAGACTATGAGGAGAGCATCAGATCCTTCGTTCGCAGTCTGTATGACAACGAGGAGTTTACCCGTGAACTTGGCCGTCTCGTGGGTGACCTGGAACAATACGGGCAGCAGACTTCACTCTCCCAGACCTTGATCAAGCTGACGGCGCCGGGCATTCCTGATATATATCAGGGCACCGACCTGTGGAATTTCAGTTTGGTCGATCCTGACAATCGCCGTCCCGTAGACTATGACGCGCGACGGAAGTTGCTGCACGAATTGCCGGGGTTGTCCCCTGAAATCATCATGCAACGACGCCAGGAAGGACTGCCGAAATTATGGATCATCCGGCAGGCCCTGCGCGTTCGGCACGAGCGGCCACAGGCGTTTGGCCCGATGGGACAATATTCCCCTCTGTACGCGCGAGGGGAAAAGGCCCCACATGTCGTCAGCTTCATGCGCGCGGGAGAAGTTATTACCATTGCTCCACGGCTGTTCCTGAACTTACAAGGGTGGCATGACACCGAGATCGATCTGCCGGAAGGGCGTTGGCGCCAGGAATTCGATGGCCGGGTATTCGACGGCGGGGTCTGTCGATTGCACGACGTGTTGCATACGTTTCCTGTCGGGCTGTTGTGCAAGGTCGGCTAACATCTGCACCGCTGAGTCATGAGTATTCCTGCGGCGGCTGAACAAAGGGAATGACGAGTGCCGCTGATTCAATCACTCCTCCTCTTACTGATCGTCTCGCGCATTGCGGGCGAAATCGCCGAACGGTATGGGCAGCCGGCCATGCTCGGAGAGATTGCGGCCGGTGTGCTGGTCGGTCCTTCCCTGTTGAACTACCTCCAGATTACCCCGGGAATCAACACGATCGCCGAGCTCGGCGTGCTGCTGTTGGTCTTCCACGCGGGCCTCGAAATGGACCTTCCTTCTCTGAGGAAAGCGTTCCGGGGCAAAGGCATGTGGGTAGGCATCATGGGGTTTCTCATGCCACTGGCGATGGGAAGCGTTCTCGGACTGGCCTTCGGCTTCGATCACATTCGTATCATTTTCATCAGCCTGTGCATCGCCATCACCGCCCTGCCGGTGAGCGTCCGGATTTTGATGGACTTGGGGAAGCTGCAAACCGATATCGGCAAGAAGATCATCGCGGCCGCCGTCATGAACGACGTGGCCTCATTGCTGATCCTCGGCGTGATCCTGGACCTGCAGTCAGGAAGCGGTGGATGGCAACAGGTCTTGATCGCCATTGCCTGGTCGTTGACCAAAGCCTTGATGTTCATGGCTGCCGTCGTTTTAGCGGCCCGGCTCATTCGGTATTCGACCGGCCGCATTACGGTCTCGAAGCTGCTGCTCGGGCATCTGTTGACGTGGTTGAAAGGAAAGGAAGCACTATTCGCCATCGTGCTCCTGTTCGTCTTGCTCTTTGCTTCTCTCTCGGACGTGATCGGGCTGCATTTCATCGTCGGCGCGTTCTTCGGCGCCATGATCCTCGGGCATGAATCGATCGGCCGGGCCAACTATGATGCCGTCGTGAAAATCGCCTCGAGCATTACGATGGGCTTCCT
>JBBRRM010000046.1:0-12012 GCA_038275915.1 Nitrospirales bacterium | reverse complement strand
CTTTAACCGGATCGCAGCCTTCACCAACCAGGCTGAAGCGATTACGTCCGAAACCGGCAAGCTCCTCGTACCGGCGATGATGCTCCGCGACTTCAACTTTTCCAGCGTCACCCGATTCTGAAATTTGTCCATCTGAACAGGTGGAAGCGGGCTCTTCAGTCGGTTGGAGTGCCAGGGTGGACAAGGAAGGTGGTAGAAATCTGTTCGCCTGTCTGACAACGAAAGAACCTCTCATCATCCTGCTAGGTTGAGAAACGGGCTGTTGCGGTCCTCACGGGAGTATGGATGTTCGTTACGTTTTTGATTGTAAGTATGGCGAGTTGGTTGGCGATGGTCTCGCCGGCGGAAGCCGCTCTTGACCAGACCACCGTTCCGCCGCTCTTCGATGATCTGGGTTCTCTCCACCATCCCATCACCACCACATCGGAACAGGCCCAACGCTATTTCGATCAGGGGCTCCGACTCGTCTATGCCTTCAACCACGAAGAAGCGATCCGGTCGTTTGAAGCAGCGGCCCAACAGGATCCTCAGGCGCCTATGCCCTATTGGGGAATGGCGCTGGCGCTTGGTCCCAATATCAATAGTGGGATGGATAAGAATGCCGAACGTCGCGCCATCGAGATGGTTCAGAAAGCTCGACGTCTGGCAAGCCGTGCGACTCCCGTGGAGCAAGCCTACATCGAGGCGTTAGTCACACGATATGTGGGCCGGAAGCGGGCCAAGCGCAAGGGACTCGACGAGGCTTATGCGAAGGCCATGCGATCGGTGACTGAGCGGTTCCCCGATGATGCCGATGCGGCCACGCTGTTTGTGGAAGCCTTAATGGATCTGCGGCCGTGGGATTTCTGGAAACCGGATGGACGGCCGCAGCCCGGTACGGAGGAGATGGTTAGCAGGCTCGAGTCCGTGCTCGCCCGGAACCCCGATCACCCGGGGGCCTGCCACTACTACCTGCATGCGGTCGAAGCATCATCGTCACCGGAACGGGCATTGTCCTGTGCAGAGCGGTTGCCTGGTCTGATGCCGGGAGCCGGTCATCTCGTTCATATGCCTGCCCACATTTACATGCGGATCGGGAGGTACCACGAAGCAGCGGAGGTGAATCAGCAGGCTGCCCACATCGATCAACAGTACTTGTCCAGCCGAGCCCCGACCGGCGAATACGCAGGCGTCTATTACCCGCACAATCTCCATTTTCTCTGGGCCTCCTTGGCAATGGAGGGGCGCAATGCCGATTCCATGAAAGCAGCTCGCGACTTGACGGCGACCATCACAGTGGAGGAAGCCCGCAAAGACCGGTGGAAGGAACTCCATCTCGTGACGCCGATCTTCTCGATGATTCGGTTCGGCCGGTGGGAGGATCTTCTCAGAGAGCCTGCACCGCCCAAAGGGTTACGATTGATGGAAGGGATATGGCGGCTAGGGCGAGGACTCGCCCTTGCTGCAACCGGGCGATTGTCCGGAGCTGAGGGTGAACGCATCGTCCTTGCCGGCCTTACGAAACAGATCCGCCGGGATCGCACGGCAGAAGAAAAGACCGAGCGGGCGCTTCTCAAGATTGCTGAACGTGTCCTGGCCGGAGAACTCGCTGCGCGCCATCAGCGCTACGAGGACGCGATTCGATTATTCGAGGACGCGATCGATATGGAAGAGGCGCTTCCCTACTCGGAGCCGCCGCTCTGGCCATTGTCCGTGCGACATCATCTTGGAACGGTGCTCTTGCTGGCGGGTCACCCATCCAAAGCGGAAGCGGTCTATCAGGAGGACCTTCTACGCAATCCGGATAACGGGTGGGCCCTGATCGGATTGATCCAGAGCTTCCGGGCCCAGCAGAAAGACGATCAGGCGGCTAAGGCCGAGGATCGTTTCAAGAAGGCTTGGGCCCATGCCGACTTTATTCCGGCTGCATCTCGAATGTGAGGGGTCATGGAGAGAGCAAGCCGGAGAGCTGAAATTTTTCGAGGAGGATGCCGGGGTTGTCGATGGGCTCCCAGTCATGGCGACAAGCAGGAACATCCGGATCGAAGCCATGCCCGTAGCGGCCTCTAGCGTTCACAGACCATCCGACTGAGTGTGGGAGGAGGACTATCTCATGAAGAGACAAAGTGTTTTGCTCTTTTTTACTGCGGCCGCCTTCTTCGGATCCTGGATCGTCCTCCATGCGACCAGCCAGTCTGCGGTGGGCGCGACGCTGGACAAGGCGTACTTCGCGGGGGGCTGTTTCTGGTGCATGGAAGAAGCCTTCGAAAAGGTTGACGGGGTCGTGTCTGCGACATCTGGATATATGGGAGGAACGGTGGCCAATCCGAGCTATGACGCGGTGTCTGCCGGCCGGACGGGGCACGCGGAATCGGTCGAAGTCGTCTATGATCCTGCGAAAGCGAGCTACCAGAAATTACTGGATGCCTTCTGGCACAATGTGGATCCCATCACACCGAATGCACAGTTTTGCGACCATGGCAGCCAGTATCGCTCCGCCATTTTCTTTCAGACTGAGGAAGAGAAACGTGCGGCTGAGACATCCAAGGAGTCGATCGAGCAATCGAGACGATTCAAAGAACCGATTGCCACGCAGATTGTGACGGCGGCGCAATTCTATCCAGCCGAGGAATACCATCAAGACTTCTACAAGAAAAATCCTATCCGCTACAAATTCTACAAATACAATTGCGGTCGCGCCCAGCGGCTGGAAGAGTTATGGGGAAAACCATAACGTGAGTCCGGGCCCTCAGTCCTCGCTGACTACTCATCGCATGATTTTGACCCTGCGCATGCATCGTGCGACAATCCTTCGGCCATCGGTGTATATTTCTCGCCTCAGCAGCCCGTATCGGTGCCTTTGCCCTGTGAGGTACGGTCCGTGAAACCTCCGATCCGACGATCGATCAGAAAACCTGTGATAGGTGTGATGGGCCCGGCCAAGGCCGGTATCCGAGAATTGGCCGACGCCAAAAGTTTAGGAGAACTCATCGCCCGTCAAGGATGGGTAGTGTTGACAGGAGGACGCGCGACCGGGGTGATGGACGCGGCTAGCGAAGGGGCGAAGTCGGTGCCCGGAAGCTTGACGATTGGGATTCTGCCGGATGGCAAGGCACAGGTATCTCGGTATGTGGACGTGGCGATTGTCACGGACCTTGGCCAGGCGCGCAATAACGTAAACGTCATGTCTAGCGACCTCATCGTGGCTTGTGGACTCGGCGGCACTGGAACGGTCTCAGAAGTTGCGTTGGCGCTGAAGGCGAAGAAGACCGTGATCCTGCTGGGTGCCGATAAGGCAGGGGTAGGCCTGTTCAAGAATCTTGCGCCGCATCTCGTCCACGCCGCCGCTTCGCCTGAAGACGCTGTGAAGCTAATCGGCGACCTGCTCTAGCAGAATGCTGAAACCGTCACTCTTCTCTGCCGCCAGCCCTACTGGGCGCGCCGGGACGCGTCCTTTTCCCTTGCAGCGCTCTCGCATCGTTTAGACGTTCAACCTACCCAAGGAAATCCCCGAAGGTTGGAAACACCGTAGGAGCTTTTCCGTTCGCCAGGACCATTGCAAGGACGAACGGTCCACACGAAGTGCGGTGTGTACCTCCTCTGCCCGTCATTCGCTGCGTCCTTGCTGGACGAACCATTTGAGCATCCTGCAGAGGTGTACTCCCATCGTCTCGGCCGCACTGGCCATCAAAGTTCTGCTGAGCGGAAACGATTTGCCTAGCCTCCTAGCGATCGCGCAGCTGCCCGGACTCTCTCATTCACAATCTCTGAAGAGTCTCACCCTCGAAGAACTGCGCCACTTCACGTGGGAAGCCAATAGTTCTCAAACGTCCACTCTGGGCATATCACGGCACGGCTCGCCATGCGGCGTAGAGACCGTTTTGCCCATACCATCCGTATGTTAATGGGAACTCATTCAGGCACGGATCTTGAGATCCTATAAGCTTCTATGAAGGTTATCTTATGCATAGGGATGTAACCGCACGCCATGGCTACCAACAGCACGAGGAATGTACCGCTCCGTTTACACCTGTCACGCACTATCTGTGCGCTGGTGGTGTGGTGTCTGTTAATCGCCGCTGTTCCTACACCCACGCGGCCCGACTATGACGGAGCCTACCCCCGGTATTCTCAACAAGAAATCCATCGGGCCATCGCGTGGTACGCCAAGAAGTATCGTCTTGACCCTGCCCTGTTGCGCGCGGTGATCAAAACCGAATCTGATTTTCGCCAACATGCCGTGTCTCGCAAAGGAGCGGTCGGCTTGATGCAACTGATGCCGGCTGCCGCGGTCTCGTTGCGTGTGAACGATGTCTACGACTCCATGCAGAATATCCGCGGGGGTGCGAAGCAGCTACGGCATCTGCTGAACCTCTACCAGGGCGATGTTCCATTAGCCTTGGCGGCCTATAACGCCGGGGTGCATCGGATCAGAGAACACAAAGTTCCGCGCATTCGAGAGACTCGTGCCTATGTGAAGAAAGTGTTGCGGTACTATGAGTTGTTCCGTTCTCACTCGCAGGCTTCTCCTAAGCATGAAATGCGATGAGGAGGGATTCGACTCTGCTGGGTTCCTGCCCTCACGGATTAAGCCACACCGTCTGATTACCTGGGAATTTCTCTTACTACTGCATCACCGAGCGTCTTGGGAATCAGATTTATTGTATGTAGAATATTCATCAACGGATGGACTGTGAACCGGAACTGTCACACAGGAAGACCTACGTTCACGGCGTGGGAGGAGAGAAGGGATGAGCGGGAGCCGGAACGGAGCAGAAGGTATGGGAGGAGCGGCCTCTAATCTTACAGCTTGGCTTTCATGATGATGGCTCGTATTCGCTCTCGTTGGGCCGACCTGATCTCTGTGAACTCGAGACCGAAACTATTCGCAGTCACCCACCGCACCATGGCCCCATCAATACGCACTGGCCACTGCTGGTCCTGAAGAAATAGGGATAGGCGGAGCATCGACCCAACCTGGACACCCGTATGCGACGTCGCCTGACAGCCTCCTGTTGAGAGATCAAGGATCCTTGCCTCTCCCTCGAAGTCCTCCTCTCCAAAAAAGAATAGGCGGCAATCCATGTGGAGGCGGCGACCCCGGCGTTCCGCCATCGCGGCCTCGTGGTCAGCGTTTGAAGCTCGGTTGGATCTGGGATCCTCCACGGCCACGGATCAAGTCCTTTCCATTAACATCGCGGGAAGAACCAATCGACCCTACAACGACTTTACCGAATGAGTTCCCGTCACGCCTTTCTCGAACGGACTATCTCGGAAGAGGGGCCGATGGAATCCTGATTGCAGTATAGCCAATTGGTTTAAGTATGTAACAAAAACTTCGTAATCCGCTATGGTATCCGAATCGACATTTCCCTGAATGGCATAGACAGAGGGCTTGACCTCTCTGGAATCGGTCTGCGACAAGAGAGACTCTTTGATCAAGGAGGAGGGCGACGATGACACGTCAAATCAACCAAAGAATGGCCGCATTGGCCCATTCGGAGATTCGAGCGATGACCCAGGCCTGTGTCCAGGCGAAGGGCCTAAATATGGCACAAGGGGTCTGCGACACGCCGGTTCCCCCGGTGGTGCTTCGCGCCGCGGAGCAGGCGATGGAGAGCGGGAATAATGTGTACTCGCGATTCGATGGATTGTCCGAACTGCGGCAGGCAATCGCCAAGAAACTTGCGCAGTACAATGGAATCGTGGCTGATCCCGAAACAGAGGTAACTGTCAGCGCGGGAGCCACGGGGGCCTTTCATTCTGCCTGCCTGGCACTGCTCAACCCCGGTGACGAAGTGATCCTCTTCGAACCCTATTACCAATATCACATCAGCGCGCTGTTGGCGGTCGAAGCGGTTCCAGTGATGGTGAAGATGCGCCCTCCCGATTGGACATTTTCCACAACCGATGTCGAGCGTGTGATCACGCCGAGAACTAAGGCGATCATTGTGAATTCGCCTGGCAATCCATCCGGGAAGGTATTTAGCCGACAGGAGCTGGAATGTATCGCAGCGATCGCACAAGCACACGATCTGTTTGTGTTCACCGACGAGATCTACGAATACTTTCTGTATGACGGCCGGACACATGTGAGTGTCGCCACTTTGCGTGGTATGGCCGACCGTACAATCACCATCGGCGGCTATTCAAAAACCTTCAGTATCACAGGCTGGCGCATCGGCTATAGTGTTGCAGCAGCACAGTGGGCCCAGGCGATCGGCGCGATGAACGACTTGCTGTATGTCTGTGCCCCGACGCCGTTGCAGGCGGGGGTGGCGGTGGGCATCCAGGAACTACCGGACTCGTTCTACCGTGACTTGGCGGACGCCTATCAACGGAAACGCGATCGGTTCTGCCAGGCCTTGGCCAAGGCCGGCCTGACTCCGTCAATTCCGCAAGGCGCGTATTACGTATTGGCCGACACATCGCGCTTGCCTGGCACAACTGGAAAAGAGCGGGCGATGTTTCTCCTCGAGACAATCGGTTTGGCCGGTGTGCCCGGTGAAGCCTTCTTTTCCGGACATGACGGTCGACAATTCGTTCGATTCAGCTATGCGAAAACCGATGCAGATATCGACGATGCATGCCGGAGAATCGCGCAGCTTGGCTAACAGGCTGTTGGAAACGGCACGTCTCCCACCCGCCGAATCTGCGCGCCGAGACGCGCTTAACCTCGAGCTTCGTTTTCGCGTCGCTCTTGAAGGCCGTGGAGCATGAACGTAGGGCGCAAAGAGAACGGATGGCTCGCTGCGGCCTTGGTACGGGAATGGCGTGCGCCTTGGCACATGCGAATGAGCGACTGTGCAGGATTGTCTGTGATTACCCTGCACTCTATGTTTTGATGAGGGCAGGAATTGTTCATCCATATCCTGCTTGAATTGGCAAAGGTGTCCGTTTCGCTCGCCCCTTGTCTGCCTGTTCGCCAAATGGTAAGTAGGAAGAAGCGATACGAGTTGAAAGGTCAGCATGCGCCTACGATACATCGGTGTCCCTGTCTTTCTCGCCTGCACATTACTCACAGCCGCTTGCGCTGGGCCGGCGGTTCATCGGGCTGATCCCACGGATCTTCCTTCTCCATCGATCGGCTCTCAGGCGGGTGACCGCCATGTTCTCGCCGGTGAATGGGAATATGAAGACGGCGCCGTGGTCCTTCTGACGCTCGACGAGCAGGGCAATGGCAAGTATGACTGGAAGGAGGGGCGGTTCGAGACCCACACCCTCACCGATCATACCTGGAACGGGATGTGGCTTCAGAGGGAGAATGACCGAGAGGGTGGATTTACCGTCGAGTTCTCGCCGGATTTTTCAGAAGGGGAGGGCCGTTGGTGGTACAGCCGCATCGGAGCCGATCATGCTCCCACCCAAAATGGCGGAACTTTTCATCTCAGCAAGAAGACTGCTCTTACGAATCATAGCGATACTCCACCGGCACCGTGAGCACCATCTCACGCAATAGCCGATGATGGGTAAGGAGCCTCATGGAAGGACGAAAGCATACCCGATACGCAGTACAGCTTCCTGTGTCGTTCAGTGGAGACCAGGTTTCCGACGGGGGCACGATCGTAAATCTGTCTGCGGAGGGTTGTGCCATCATGTCGGACACCGTGGCAGGGACCGCAGTCTATCTACAGCTGAACATGCAGCTCCGGGAGCGAGAGGAACCGGTTCAAATTGAGCTGGCGGCGATTCGATGGACTTCCGCGAAGAGGTTCGGTGTGGAATTTATCAAGATTCGTTCTGAGGAGGGGGAGCGGCTGAAGAAGTTTGTGAAGACGCTGGAGTCAACAATCTGAGCGCAGATGACCGCAGCGAGATTCAAGGACGCTATTTCATGGCGACGGCACGGACTTGTTCATACGTGGTCAAGCCGGCGAGAACTTTCAGCACTCCGTCCTGCAGGAGCCTGATCATCCCCTGCTTCGCCGCCAGGCTATGCATCTCCGTCGTTTTGGCTCGGTTCTGAATCAGGCCACGCATTTCGTCCGATCCGGCTAACAGCTCGTGCAACGCGACCCGGCCTTTCAGGCCTGTCTGCTTGCAGGCATCACACCCACGCCCTCGATAGAGTCGAAAGTCCTCGCGATATTCCACGCCGAGAGCTTCCCATACGTGTGGACCGTACCCATGTACCAGTGTCTCGTACTCCTGCCCCGTGGGATGGTACGCCTCTTTACAATTGGTGCAGATCCGTTTGCAAAGACGTTTGGCGAGCACCCCTTGCATGGCATCGGCAAAATTGAAGGAGTCGCATCCCAGGTCGAGGAGGCGGACCACAGTCTCGACTGCCCCGTTCGTATGTAACGTGCTCAAAACCAGGTGGCCGGTCAGTGAAGCCTCGATGGCCACATCGGCAGTTTCCTTATCCCGCATCTCACCGATCATGATGACATCCGGGTCGGCCCGCAAAAACGAGCGCATGGCGGCGGCAAAGGTAAACCCTATTTTGGGATGGACTTGTACCTGCCGGAGGCCTTCCTGGGTAATTTCAATGGGATCTTCCGCCGTCCAGATTTTCCGTTCGTCTGTGTTCAGATGGCGAAGCAGGGCGTGCAGAGTCGTCGTTTTTCCTGATCCGGTGGGGCCCACGCATAAAATGATGCCGTGAGGTTTCTCGACGATTTCCAAGAGCGTCGCAAGCATGGACTGAGAAAACTCCATGGCATCGAGAGGGAGGGCCTCCTTGGCTGTGAGTAACCGCATGACGATGTCTTCATTGTTACCGGCGGTCGGGAGCGTCGCCACGCGCAGCTCGATTTCCCTATCCTGGTTCAGCTTGAACCGGATCTTACCATCCTGTGGTTTTCGGCGTTCTGAGATATCCAGATTGGACATGATCTTGATGCGTGAGACCAGGGCTCGGCGATAGATCGCCGGAATCCGCATATAGGTGGAACATGTCCCGTCAACACGGAAACGAATGGCTGTTTCCTTGCGGTCCGAGTAGGGTTCGATATGGATGTCGGACGCCTCATGGCGGTATGCCTCCACAATGATCTGATTCGCGAGCCGTACAATCGCGGAATCGTTCTCGTCAATGCCGTCCAAGTCAATGTCGAAACTCTGCTCGTGGTGAGCATCGTTGACCAGTTCGCCCAAAGTGTCCGCAATGGAGCCACTGTCCGTTTCTCCGATGGCGACGTTGAGGAACCGCACGATGTCGCGCCGCAGGCTCAAGGCATAGCGTATAGTCAGGCCGGGGAATGAGCGCCGGATGTCATGACCTCTATCGAGATCATGGGGATTGTCGATCAGGACATCCAGGACGTCACCCTGCCGCTTCAGCGGAAGCCAGTGGTGCTTGCGAAGGTAATCGTGACTGAGATTACTGAGGAGTTGGGGATCGGCCAGGGTCCGTTCGTCGTACGGTATATAAGGACAGTCGAAGAATTTGCTCAGGGTCTTGCCGAGTGCTGCTTTCGGGACTCGATACTTCTCTATTAACAGGCCTTCCAAGTCGGTCAATCCCAGCATGGCCTCCTGCACCGCTTTCACGAGATCCGTCTGGCGGATGAACCCCTCGTGAATCAAAGGATCGTACGCACATGGTTCGATGGTTCTATGGGCCGATTTCTGCATTGTTCCCATTTCGCGGGTCCTGGCCAAAAGAGGACGCTGTCCGCCCAGTGCATCGCTGGCCGATCGTCACAACGGTCAGTATAGATCTATTTTCGTTGTTCACAATGAATATCAAAAAAGAGCGCCATCCATCACGAGCCTATCGGACGCGGGATGCGGTAAAAATGTTGGAGAGAGGATGGTGAAGCTATGGCAGCGGGTTGACGATCTCGAAGAGAGCGGAATAGTCGGAGTTGCCAAGCCCCTGCGCGATGGTTCGCTCCAGCACCGGTCTGATCCCATCCAGACTACTCGTCGTCAGTTCGTAACCGGAGGCTTCCCTCAAGAAGAGATCCACGTCCTTCAAGAGATGACGAGTGGAAAAGTTCGGATGTTGATAGTCCCGCGTGAGGAGTCGCGGCAGTTTTTTCTCGAACATCGGGGCGAATAACGCGCTTTCCCGCAAGATGGCCATGAAGGTGTCTACGGGCACACCAGCCCGCTGTACCAACCCAAGACTCAGAGCGAAGGCCGATATTTCTGCAGCAATCAATTGATTGAATGCGAGCTTCAGGGACGCGGCCTTCCCGACTGGACCGATCAGTCGCGGCTCCCGACTGAGCGAACGAAACAGCGGACCCCACTGGGCAAATTGTTCTTCGCTCCCGCCGACCATGACGAAGAGTGTTCCGGCTTGCGCTTCAGCAAGGCTTCCCAGCACCGGCGCTTCGCAATACGATGCACCGGCTCGTTCGATCTCCGCTTGCAGGGTCACGCTTTCTTCTTGAGCAATGGTTCCCATTTGGATGACGGTTTTCCCTCGGAGGGCCGCCAACGAGGCTGGGGTCAGCAGGACGGCACGGATCGCCGCTGCATCGGCCAGCATGAGGATCACACAGTCCGCCTGGGCCATCGCCTGCTCCGGCCGCGTAGCCACGGTGATACCGCAGACCTGGAGGGGGAGCGCTTTCGTCGTGGTTCGGTTATAGACCGTAAGGGTATGGCCGACCGACTGGAGCCGTTCGGCAATGGCTCGACCTAGTAGCCCGGTTCCCAATAGGGCGATGGTCATGGAGCGGCTCGCTTTCTATCGGGTTGCGAGCGGGCATATTCGGCATGGGTCTGGAGCTGGGCACGCAGGTCCTTGCCGGCGGTGGCAGCCACACCGATGACGCCACGCAGCCTCGGTGTCGGCTGATTGAAGACGAAGGGCTTGCCGGCTCCGTCGCTGATAGAGCCGCCGCCTTCCTCAATGAGCAAAACCCCGGCAGCCACATCCCATTCGTTCTCCGGCTCGATGGTGAAGGCTGCATGGATGCGACCGGCAGCGACCAGGGCAAGTGCATAGGCGATGGAGTACATGGGCCGGCATTGTGTCGTCTCGGCGAGCGTGGACCATCGGTCGCTCCGGAATTCCCACGCATTGACCATGATGACGGGATTGAAATCAGGAGGGGGCGAGAGGGTGAGGCGTGCTTCGTTCAGGAACAGTCCGCCGCCGCGCACGGCGGTGAACAGTTCGTCGGTGGAGGGATTGAGGATCGCGGCGACGACCGGTACACCTCGTTCGACCAATGCTGCAGAAATGCAGAACTCCGGCGTCCGATTCACCAATGCCTTTGTGCCGTCGATAGGGTCGACAATCCAGACGCGTGCATTGGTGAGTCGGGCCGGATCGTCGGGGGACTCTTCCGAAAGCCATCCATCCTGTGGAAACTCCTGGCGCTGCATGTCATGCAAGATCCTGTTGACCTCATGGTCCACAGTGGTGACCGGCGAACGGTCCGCCTTCGTCTGCACTTCGAACCCGGTTGTCACCAGCTCACAGACCTTCGCGCCGGCGTTCCTGACCGATTTCACTAACATTGCCAATTCTCGTTCCATGTTGCATGCCTCGTTGAGTGGAACAAGAAGAGTAACAGGTCTCGCCGGATCGGCAAAGCGGAAAGACAGAGCCAAGTGCCTCTTGACCCTTGTAGAGAACCTGCGTACAAGCAGAGGGCTCAAGGAGGGTTCCACGATGAAGTTGGTCCAGAAACGGTCCAGAAAAACGGGACTCCCCCCCGGTACCCTTGTCCATATCGGCGAGCAAAAGACGGACAAGGTTACGATTACGGTTTTTAACTATGCGGGTACTCGCTGCGACGAACGCCAGGACGTGCCGATCGATGAGCTTGCGCCGCCGACCGATGGGTCCGTCACCTGGGTGGATGTGGGGGGCGTCCACAAGATGGAAGTTCTGGAATCGTTCGGGAAACAGTTTCAGCTCCATCCTCTTCTCCTGGAAGACATTGCCAACACGGATCAGAGACCTAAACTCGATGATTACGAAACGTATTTATTCCTCGTCATCAAGATGCTCACCGTCACCGAGCGACAGGATATTATCGTCGAACAGGTGAGCCTGGTTCTCGGACAGAACTTTGTGCTCTCCTTCCAGGAAAACGGCACCGACGTCTTCCAGCCGGTGCGGGA
>JBBRRM010000045.1:0-12019 GCA_038275915.1 Nitrospirales bacterium | reverse complement strand
GGAGAAGCGTGATCATCGCTCCGCGTTGAACCATATAATTGTGCTGTGACGATTCTTCGCCCGTTGCAGGGCAAGCTATTGTCTTCCCGAGGAAATGAGTGTTCGAGGAAGGGAAGATTGAGCCTGTTACCGGGCTATGGGACGCCCCGATCCGCACGTCTCGAATTTCATTTCTCGTAACAGGTCTTTCGCCTGGAAGAACGCTTTGGCGCGATGACTGATCCGGTTCTTCTGGTCGGCCGATAATTGGGCCAAGGTCTTCCCAAGTTCTGGCACAAAAAAAACGGGATCGTACCCGAATCCTAATGTCCCACTGGGCTCTTCGGAAATCATTCCGTTCAATGTTCCTTGTGCCACCCGTATCCCGTCGGAAGGAAGGGCGATCGCGGCGACCGTCACAAAGCGAGCGGTTCGTCGTTCGCGGGGCACACCCATCAACTCTCGCAGCAACTTTCCACAGTTGTCTTCGTAGGTCGCGTTCTCACCGGCATAACGGGCCGCATAGACCCCAGGTCGTCCGCCAAGGGCGTCCACTTCCAGCCCCGTATCATCGGCGACAGCCGGCAAGCCCGTGAACTCGGCAATGGCTCGCGCCTTCTTCACGGCATTGGCTTCGCAGGTATCCCCGTCTTCAACCACGTCCGGAGCACCCGGAAATTCATCGAGTGTGCGAATGGTGATACCCAGATCGCCCAGGAGAGCCGCAAGTTCCTCTCCTTTATGCCGATTGCGCGTGGCAAGCACCAATTCATGAATCATCGTCTCTCCCCTACTCCAAGTCTCCGATCAGATCTTTCTGCATGGCAGTGAGAGTCTGGATTCCACTCCAGCCCATCGCCATGAATTCATCCATTTCCTTTTTGGCAAAGGGAGTCCGTTCGGCTGTACCCTGGACTTCGACATAGCACCCTTTTCCGGTCATGACCACATTCATGTCGACATCGGCCATGGCGTCTTCGGTATAAGCCAGGTCCACGAGAATCTCTCCGCCCACTTTGCCGACGCTAATGGCAGCAAGATAGTCCGTCAGCGGACGCTTCTTGATCAGACCTCGCTTCTTGAGCGAAGAGAATGCATCGGCCAGCGCAATAAATGCTCCGGTAATGGAAGCCGTTCTGGTCCCTCCGTCGGCCTGGATCACATCGCAGTCGAGCCAGATTGAGCGCTCCCCCATCTGGCCCATGTCCGTGACCGCCCGGAGGGCTCGCCCGACCAGGCGCTGAATCTCCAACGTCCTGCCACCCTGCTTCCCTTTGACCGCTTCACGCGGGGATCGTTCATGGGTCGAGCGAGGGAGCATCGAATACTCCGCCGTCACCCAACCTTGCCCTTTCCCCTTCAGAAACGGAGGAACCTTCTCTTCAATTGAAGCGGTACATATGACTTTGGTATCGCCCATTTCAATCAGGACGGACCCTTCAGCGTGTTTGATGAAGTTCCGCGTCACTTTCACCGGTCGTAACTGATCTTTCCGTCGCCCATCGACACGCAAAATTCCCGCTGCGCTATTCATTGTATGCTCCTTTTTAGATCGCGCGCATTATAGTGAAGGCCCTCCGAAAGCGCAATGAAACCGGCCTGCAGTCCCAATCGACTCTTGGATCGCGGAGAAAAGGCGCGGCCCCTCAATCGTCCCTTCCAATCACCTTGTACAAAATTACACGCGGGGAGCGGCTAAATCTGTACAGAGATCTGAGCACTCCGTACGAAGGACCAATCCGGACCTTGCACGGTGATGCAATGGCCCTCCTTAGTAAAGCACGGTCGCAGTGCCGGATCTGGCCGCTCCCAGTAATGAAAAAAGTCCTCTAGATGATGAGGGGCACAATGCGTTGGCTTTTCACAATATAGTGGCACAAATGGTGCACTTGGATTTAGAGTTCCTTTAAGCCGCAGGAACAATGTGGCACAAGCGAGCATTCACCGAATCTAGACAGTCTTATTCTTCATTCTATTAGATAAGCGAACATCACAATCATGACGTTGCTACTCGACCGATCTAACCAACAAGCCCTCCTCGACCTCAAGCGAATTCTGATCATCGACGACGAAGAACCGATCCGTCGGCTGCTGGGATATATGCTGCAAACCCATGGCTATGAGACCGTCCTTGCGTGCGATGCACGTGAGGCACGGACACGGTTAGAGGAACAACCCTTTGCGTTGCTGTTGTGCGATGTGAATATGCCCGGCGAGTCCGGCATGGATCTGGTACGCAATATCTTGGGCCAATATCCCCACACCGCCGTCATCATGGTCACCGGTCTCGATAGCTCCGTGCTGGCGAATGCGTCATTAGATATGGGAGCCTTTGGCTACATCGTCAAGCCGTTCGAATCCAATGAAGTCATGATCGACGTCGCGAACGCACTCCGCCGACGCCGGCTGGAACTTGAGAACCGGCTGTATCGGGAAAACCTGGAAGAGATCGTGCGAACCAGGACGATGGCTCTCCAGCAAGCGCTCGAATGGCTCGAGCGAAGTGAAAAGGAACTGCGTCTGTCACGAGAGGAAACGATTCAACGACTCGCCATCGCCGCGGAATACCGGGACGGTGCCACCGCCCAGCACATCCAGCGCATGAGTCATTACTGTGAATTGCTTGCCAGGAAATATGGGCTGTCAGCGGAACGATGTGAATTGATTCGCACCGCCAGTCCGATGCATGACATCGGAAAAATCGGAACGCCTGATCAGGTGCTCTTAAAGCCCGGCAAGTTTACGCCGGAAGAATTCGACGTGATCTCTCAGCATGCGGAGATCGGCTATCGTATCCTCAGTGGATCGGATGCAGAGATCCTCAAAGTGGCGGCCATCATTGCCTGGACTCATCATGAGCGTTGGGATGGCAATGGATATCCGCGCAAGCTGAAGGGCGAAGCGATTCCCATAGAAGGACGAATCGCCTCCATTGCCGATGCGTTCGATGCCCTCACCACGCAACGGGTCTACAAGCCGGCCTTCACCCTCGATCACGCCGTCGAGCTCATGACCAAACATCGGGGCGAACATTTCGATCCCGAGCTGCTCGATATCTTCTTTGCCTCTATGGACGACGTCAAGCGCATCCATGACAAGTATGCCGATCCCACATCGCCCGGAATCATTCCCGCGTCCTAACCCCATATTTTCAGTCACCGTATCGATGGAACCGGCACCGCACCAAACACGGAGCCGGCCTCCGAACTCCCTGCGCCTCTGCTCATGCACGACACGAATGCTCAAGAACCTCTCAACAAGGTGTGCGAGCCTTCTTTTCTTCATTTCGTTGACCGGTTTTCTACCCGCCGATATACTTTGTTCGTCTCGGCAGAGACGGGTCCATTCCAAGACTTTCAGTCCTGAATCCACACGATCTCACGTCGGCGAAAGGATTTCCGCTCATGGCAAAGAAGACGACGCTAGCCAGAAAACAGGAATCCACACGTAATTGGATCGCCTATCTGTGCGAATCCTTGGTCACGTCAGGAGTCATGCCGACCTGGGAGGCAGCGACATACCTAACGGAGAACCTGTTCGGAGAAAAGCCAAATCCCCGTCTCTTGAGTGCGACCAATGCCTACGAAGTGACGTCCCAATTCCTTCAGCGGCTGTACCATCCCCTCGTCGAAGCCGCATCTCGGGACATCACATTACCGGATGGCGCCATGCTGCATGTATTTACGGATATCAGCCTCACCGGAAAATCGGCCGTGCTTGTCGTCTATATCTCCGGCAAGACGCATCATCACCAGTTGTTGATGCTGGATGCGGCAAAAGCGTGGGAGCTGGTCTTTGCTGATTCAGACGACGTGAATCGCTGGGCGGAAGTACGATATCGGAAGGTGAAGTCGGCCCTGACTACGGCGATAGGCAAACCGGCTCAAGCGAAGGTCCTTGCAGAAGTCTCGTAGTAGGATGCTGAAAACGTCGATCTTCTCACCCGCCCGGCCCCAGCGCGCCGGGACGCGCCTCTTCCCATACAGCGTTCTCGCATCGTTCAGAGCCTCAACGTTGGGTTGAAAGTTACCCGAGATCGGAACCACTGTAGGGGCTTTTCCGTTCGCCAGGATCAATTCTATGGGCGAACGGCCCACACGAAGTGCGGTGTGTACCTCCTCGGCCCTTCACTCACTGCGGCCTTGCTGGACGGACCTTTTGAGCATCCTGCAGAGATGGTTCCAAAATGGTTTTCCCGCGATCCGCAAGCCAGCATAGTCGGGATTCTCGCTCATCCTCGGAGCTCGCCTCTTATCCTCCAGTGGGTTCGTAGTTCAGGTTTGGCCCTAACCATCGCTCAAGCGCTGAAAGCTCCATCCCTTTGCGCGTCTGGTAGTCGAACACCTGGTCCTTCCCAATTTTCCCCACCGCGAAATATCTGGCGTCCGGATGAGCGAAATAGAGACCGCTGACCGATGCCGCAGGCCACATGGCGAAGCTTTCAGTCAGGGTGATTCCTGTGTGCTGTTCTGCGGACAAGAGATCGAAGAGAAGTCGCTTTTCAGTATGGTCCGGACAGGCCGGGTATCCGGGCGCGGGACGGATTCCACGATAGCGTTCGCGAATCAGATCCTCCGTCGTGAAACGTTCCTCCTTGCCGTATCCCCACTCTTGTCGCGCGCGCGCATGAAGCCACTCGGCAAAGGCTTCGGCGAGGCGATCTGCCAATGCTTTGGTCATGATGGAATTGTAGTCGTCGTGGTCACGCTCAAACTCTCGGCACAAGACGTCCACCCCTATTCCCGTCGTCACAGCAAAGGCTCCGATATAATCCGGGCGACCGGAGTCTTTCGGGGCAATAAAATCCGCCAAGGCGTAACTGAACTGCCCTTGAGACTTCTGGGATTGCTGTCGCAAGCTGTGGAACGTCGTTAAGGCTGTCGTACGAGAGTCATCGCTATAAATTTCAATATCGTCGCCCACACTGTTGGCAGGGAACACCCCATACACGCCGTTCGCGGTGAATAATCGTTGATCCACAATCTTGCGGAGCAAGGCCAAGGCATCGTCGTGCAACTCCTTGGCCTTCGAGCCTACGACAGCATCGTCAAAAATCGTCGGATAGCGTCCGCGCAACTCCCACGTGTGAAAGAAGGGCGACCAATCAATATACGGAACCAGTTGATCCAACGATTGCTGCGGCAAGACCTTCACCCCTGTAAAGGACGGTGTCGGGATGTCGACCTCAGCCCAATTAGATGGGAATCGATTGGCGCGCGCCCGCGCCAAGGCCCAAATGGGTTTGGATCCACGGTCCTGATGAGTTTGACGTATCTGATCATAGTCGGTGCGAACCTTCTTCGCGAAATCAGTCCGTAAGTCGTCATTCACGAGACTCCCGACGACGCCGACGGCCCTGGAGGCGTCCAGTACATGCACCACGGAATGGTTGTAGGCCGGGGCGATCTTGACGGCCGTATGGGCTTTGCTGGTGGTCGCGCCGCCGATCAGTAACGGCAAATCAAGACCCTCGCGCGTCAACTCGCGCGCCACGTGCACCATTTCGTCTAACGACGGAGTGATGAGTCCGCTCAGCCCGATGATCTTCACCTGGTGCAGGCGTGCAGCTGCGAGGATCTGTTCACACGGCACCATCACTCCAAGATCGATCACTTCGTAGTTATTGCATCCCAGGACCACCCCGACGATATTTTTCCCGATGTCATGCACATCACCCTTGACCGTGGCGAGGAGCACCTTCCCATTCGAACTCGACGCACCGGACTTGAGCTTCTCAGCCTCCATGAACGGCATGAGGTACGCCACGCCTTTTTTCATGACCCTGGCACTCTTGACCACTTGAGGCAAAAACATCTTGCCCGACCCGAACAGGTCCCCCACGATGTTCATCCCGGCCATCAGCGGTCCCTCGATCACATGCAGGGGCTTGTCATACTTCAGTCGGGCTTCCTCGATGTCCTGCTCAATGAAGTCGGTCACGCCTTTCACCAGTGCATGAGAGAGGCGCTCCTCGACTGTGCCCGAACGCCACTCATCGTCTTTCACCGTCGCTTTGCCCTGTTGCTTGACGGTGTCGGCAAACGTCACCAATCGTTCTGTCGCATCCGGCCGGCGGTTCAGCAGCACGTCTTCGACCAGCTCCAGGAGATCCTTGGGAATCTCCTCGTACACCGCCAACTGGCCGGCGTTCACGATTCCCATGTCGAGACCGGCCTTGATCGCGTGATAGAGGAATGCCGCATGCATTGCCTCGCGCACGCGGTTGTTGCCGCGAAAGGAAAAGGAGATGTTACTGATCCCGCCGCTGACCTTCGCCAGCGGGAGATGCTGCTTGATCCAGCGCGTGGCTTCGAGGAAATTTACGGCATAATTATTATGTTCCTCGATTCCGGTCGCCACCGTGAGGATGTTCGGATCGAAGATGATGTCCTGGCCCGGAAAGCCGATCTGCTCCGTGAGAAGGCGATAGGCCCGCTCGCAGACTTCGATTTTTCGTTCATACGTGTCGGCCTGGCCGCGCTCATCGAAGGCCATCACCACCACGGCGGCACCGTATCGATGGACCAGTTTGGCCTGCTGAAGGAACTTGGCCTCGCCTTCTTTAAGGCTGATGCTATTGACGACTGGCTTGCCCTGAATGTCCTTCAAACCCGTCTCCAGGATGTCCCACTTCGAACTATCCACCATGATGGGTACGCGACAGATATCCGGTTCCGAGGCCACCAATCGTAGGAACTTCTGCATGGCCGCCTGGGAGTCGAGCATGCCTTCGTCCATATTGATGTCGATGATCTGGGCGCCCCCATCGACCTGTTGCCGCGCGACCGAGAGTGCCGTTTCATAATCGCCTCCCAGAATCAGTTTGGAGAAAGCCGGTGACCCCGTCACGTTCGTGCGTTCACAGATATTCACGAAGTTAGATTCCGGCCGAATCGTGACCGCTTCAAGCCCGCTTAGCCTCGTATGGGGCTCGATGAAGGGCGGGACGCGCGGAGGAAGACCCCGCACGGCCTCGGCGATCAACTTGATGTGCCCGGGCGTCGTCCCGCAACAGCCACCGACGATATTCAGCCAACCGTTCTGGGCCCATTCTTTCAATTGGGGCGCCAGGCTATCGGGCGTCTCAGGGAACCCCGTCGGCAGCAACGGATTGGGCAGCCCGGCATTCGGATGACAGCTGACAGAGATCGGAGCCAGGCTGGAAAGTTCTTCAATCAACGGGCGCATTTCTTTGGGCCCTAACGCGCAGTTGATGCCGACGCTGAGCAAGGGCACATGAGAAATGGAATTCCAGAAGGCTTCTATGGTTTGGCCCGTCACTCCGCGATTACTGCCGGCTTGAATGAACGTCACCGAGGCCATAATGGGAAGCTTGATGTGCCGATCGTCAAAAAACTTATCGATGGCGAAAAACGCGGCTTTCGCATTCAACGTGTCGAAGATGGTCTCGACCAACAGAATATCCACTCCGCCGTCGACCAGGCCACGGACCTGCTCGTAGTAGATCGTGACCAGTTCGTCATAGGTGGTCCCCCGCGCAGCAGAGTTGTTCACGTCGGTTGAAATGGACGACGTTTTCGTCGTGGGTCCAATCGCCCCGGCTACAAAGCACGATCGACCAGGGTCTGCAATTTTGACCTGCTCCCCGGCACGCCTGGCACATTCCGCTCCGGCTTTCGCGATTTCGTAGGCCAGTGACTCCATGCCGTAGTCGGCCAGGGAGATGGCTTGCGAGTTGAACGTATTCGTCTCCACGATGTCGGCGCCCGCCTCGAAGTACTGGCGATGGATGTCCTCGATAATGGCGGGTTGCGTCAGGTTCAACAGATCGTTGTGGCCTTTCTGATCTTTCTTCCAATCTTTGAACCGCTCGCCACGAAAGGCAGCCTCGTCCAGCTTTCGTTGCTGGATCATGGTCCCCATGGCTCCGTCGAGCACAAGAATGCGTTGTTGAAGCAGGGCGACTAACGATGCGCTCATAAGCACCTATCTCCGCGACCGAATTTGCGGTAATTGGATATGAAACCGGACCATCATAACTGACCGGTTCTTACACCGGCAAGCGATCCCGCTTGTCATACCTTGACAGGAGAGGAAGCCGCCGATACGATGCCGAGACCAGCTGGGGTGAAACTGTGCTCCTGCGTCTTTCCATCCACATTATCCTTTTGTCTCTGTTACTTCTCTTCTCGGCTACCCTCGTCTGGCTTCAGCCCTCCATCGTCCTCGCCGCACCCTATTTTGAGGATGGGTATCTCGGGCTGACACAGACGGAACTCCATCAAAAACTGGGGTTGCCCCAAGCGGTGCGCGATCGAAAGTCTGCCCTGCGCGTCTTTACCTACTACGCCATCACCGATTGGGAGAAGTATTTTCGGAAGCTCGTCTCGCCGGAGAATGGCGAGGATGTCTATACCTTTAAACGAGATGGCATCGACATCCGGTACTCGTTCAGCTACGCCGCCGATCTGAATGATCAAAACGAAAATCGCCCGCTGTTCGTTCGACTCGTCGATATCGAATTTTCCCCCGCCGTTCCTCTTTCCCAGATTCCCGCTCTCATCCCGGAATTTCACCCCTCAGAGGACGCCTCGTCGCCATCATTCCGATCCAATATCTGGGTGCTGTTGTTTAAAGGCCTCGCCTCACCACAGGCTCGTTTCATTGTGAAAGAGGCGACCAAAGACAAGCTGGAGTGGACGCTGGCCTACCAGCTATTCTCACTGCAAGGATTGCCCGACCCGCTCACGGGCAAGGCCCTGATCGATCGAGTGGAAATCAGCACTCAAAGCCTCGACCTTGTGAAACAACGCCAGCGACACACTCACGACCCTATCCTGAATCCCTATTCACCGGAATTCGCGCAGCAACCCGCGCTTCAAGCAAAGCCGACAAAGAAGATTCCTCTTCCAAAATACGCCGACTAACGATCACGATTGCAGGGAGAGTGATAGGTGCGAGGCTAAGGAACCGGCTGGAGGCGATCTTGCTGCTTTTTCGTGGCATCAGCCGCCTTGGCTTTCATGACATCGCCGACACCGTCTTTCGACGTATACAGTAAGACGGGGGTAATAATCCCGATGAGAACCAGAACCCAGAGGGAAAGAAATTTCACCACCTGACTCCGACTCATATACATCGCAAGTATGCAGGTCAACGCGCCGAGCCCCGCAGTAATCGTGATGTTCGACTGAGAGGACGAAAAACCCGAAAACGCCGGAGCAAAGCTGCCGATTGTTCCGGTCACGTGCTGAGCCCAACCAGTTACCATGGTATGCAGCGTGCCGAAGGAAGTGGTCTGAGCCGGCTGAGTGACAGACCGTTCGGTGGTTTTCACCTTTGCCCGATATCGTTCCGGAATGTTGTCGTAATTATCGGTCCAGGCGAGATTTCCCTGCTCATCGAGATAGGAATAGATTTTTTCGGCGGTCGATTCACAGGGCATCACCAGGCTTGCGCTAATAATGAGGACGATCGACAGACCAAGGAGCATGCTCCTCTGCAGCCATTGCTGAGTCAATGTGTGTTCAATCCTCATGATTCCCTGCTTCCAAGTATACCCACTTCCCTATCCGATTGATTCATAAATGCTTTTGTTTGCCGTGGCTTGACTCCCCTTGTCAGCCGTTGCTACGATGCCGCGCGGCATGAATCAGCACACATCCATATCATCTGAACTCTCGATGGACTCGACCGTGCTATCCCAGGAAGACTCCACGCCGTTCATCCGCAGACGTCCCGTCCGCATCATGATCTATGCCGGATTGGGTCTTTTCGTCCTGCTCATGGTCGTCTGGCCCCTCATTGCCCATTTGCGAGATCCTAACTTCCAGCAACACATCGAAAGCCACCGCGTCATGGTCGGCATGTCGAAGGAACAGGTGTTACAGGCGTGGGGAGGACCACAAACGATCAACACGACCTTCACCAAAGAAGGCATCCGTCGCGAAGAATGGATTTTTGAAGATTGGGAAAGCGCCGCAATCGTCAAGCACCGCTATCTCTACTTCGAAGAAGGCAGCCTCATCGGCGGATGGTTCCAAGGCTCAGGCGAACGGCTTCCTACCATGACTCCGTCGAACCCGCACACCCCAAAGCCGCGAACATAGCAGGATCCTGAAAAAGTCCGCCAGCAATATTGGAAGGTTGAGGCTCAGGTTCAGTGAAATAAGGCAAATCGAATCCTCGCTCAACCTTGACCTCAGCCTAGCTTAAGTCTGCGACGAAACATCGCGCACCGCCAACCGCAGTCTGCTCAGCAGCACTTCCGCATGAACCTGATCGCACTCGTCGACCATGACACGCGAGTTGAGGATGGGAAGGCCGGGATACAAACTGCTCACATGTTCATTCTGAATCACGTAGGCGATGCCGCTGCCCTCCAGCAGACTGGTGATCATCGCCAGCTCGCCCATGCTCTGCGGCTCCGTGAGATGGATCATCGGCATGCTGTTTCTCCTACGCTCCAGCAGGCCACTGGCATAGGCACTCCGTCGTTTCGTTGCTTTTTTTCCGTATCCCTCATACACTCACGAGCTAGGGGGTTTCCGTAATTTGCACGCGACGAAGTTTTCCCGGACCGCCCGAAATGGTCAATACGCGTTTCCATTCCCGGATCTGATACACTGCCCACGCAGGTGATTGGCCTTTAAAATACGCATCAGGGTCTTCCCCGCTGGCGTTGAGAAAAATCGGTTCGGTGAAGCCTTCTTCCAACACATAGTCGAGGAGGCAGTCGGTCACAAAACCTGTCCCTTGAAGGGACACGTCGGCCAGCATCGACAGAATATCGTCAGGGTTTTGAATCGTCATCTGGTTCATTGAAGGACCTCCACGCCATCGAATTGTAACGAGCCGCTCAGCAGGAAGGCAACAGACATGACACGACCCTTGACGAAAAGCCGATTCCGGGAAGAAATCCTACGCATCATGGACCGCAAACACCATTGGGCCTGGCCGGCATTCGCCGATGGATCGGTCACCATCGATCAACTCAAGCGCCACTTCCAACAGGAATACGGGGTGTATGTATGTGACTTTCCCGTCTTCCTCGCACGCATTCATGGACAAAACCCTCCGGTCCCGGTGCGCCGGATGCTTGCCGACAATATTTATGAAGAAGACACGGGCGGACTCTCTTTAGGAAAAGCACACCCGGAATTGTTCATGACCATGATGGCAGGTCTCGGCTTGCCTGCGCGTGACTTTGAGCCGGTGCGCCTGCTCCCGGCCAGCCGGCGGTACCGCACCTGGCTGGATCGCGTTGCGAATCATCGAGACTGGGTGGTCGGAGCGGCGGCCCTGACCGTCTTCGTCGAAGGCAGCGTGAAGGATCGTGCCGAAATCGCTGACCCTTCCAAGCCCAAGACCGCTGAAGAAATCGAAGCGATCGTCCAACGCCACCCGCTGGTGAAGTACCACGGCATGTCCCCCGATTCCATGGACCTGATTCGTGCACATCAAATGGTGGAAGCAGGCCACCGCCATGATGCGTATGCCATGGTGGTGAACTACGCCACGACACGCACTCAACAGCAGGCCGTGTTGAGCAGCCTCAAAAAATGTCTGACGCTGTGGCTGGCCTATCGCGATGCAGTCGCCAAAGTCTGTGGATTGAAGAAGACCTCACGGTGAATCAGCGGTGTCTTGCGGCACTACTCTCCCTCTCTCTTTCCCTCCTTTCAGTTGTCGGCGACCAATCACCGGCTCTCAGCGCATCTCTACCAGCCGACATGGTCCTGGTTCCTGCCGGAGAATTCCTGATGGGGAATCCGGCGGGCGGCGATGGCCTTCCCGATGAACAGCCTGAACGCCTCGTCTACACCGGATCATTCTGGATCGACCGCTATGAAGTCACGAACGATGTCTACGCCCAATTTGTCCAGGCGACCGGATATCGCGCGCCGGCAAACTCGAGCCCTGCTTCCACCCTGTGGGAGAACAATGCTCCGATTGCCGGCATCGGCAATCATCCCGTCGTAAATGTCAGTTGGGAAGATGCGCTCGCCTCCTGCACATGGATGGGCAAGCGTCTACCGACGGAAGCGGAATGGGAAAAGGCCGCGCGCGGCACCGATGG
>JBBRRM010000044.1:0-12406 GCA_038275915.1 Nitrospirales bacterium | reverse complement strand
GATGTGGCAGCAAGGCGCGCGGCTTCAGGCCATCGGCTGTCTGAATAGATGTGTGGTGGAAGAGATTACCAAAGGCGGCCGCACTGGCTCATCCCGTTCCGGTCGTAAGGGCAAGGAGAAGGGCGCTGGTCATTGACCTTGTTGATCTTATTCACAAACCGATACAATCGCCATTCCTCTATGGGTTTATAGGGCCAGTCGCACGGAGAATGTCACCATGTCTGCAATTGGCCGCACGTTTCGAGTCATTACCAGCGTCCTTGTCCTTGCATCGGCTGCCGGTCTATCGGGCTGCAAGCAAGAAGCTGCCTCCACTCCTGCCCGTCCCGTTCCGGAAGTGCAGGTGGTGACCGTGTCGCCCCAAACGATCTCGGACGAACCGGAGTTCATCGGGCAGACAGAATCTTCACGACCAGTGGAAATACGGCCTCAAGTAACGGGAATCCTCAAGGAGCGCTTTTTCTCGGAGGGCCGGGATGTCAAAAAAGGAGAGCGACTCTACCAAATCGATCCGGTGCCGTTTCAGGCCGCCTATCTCAGCGCCAAGGCAAAAGTCGCACAGGCCCAGGCGCGATTGGTCCAGGCGAAGCAAAATCTCGACCGCGTCAAGCCGCTTCTTGCGGAACAGGCGGTGAGCCAGAAAGATGTGGATGATGCGATCGCGGAAGACCTCTCGGCCAAAGCCGCTCTGGCAGGAGCGAATGCCGATGTCGTGAAGGCCAAGTTTGACATGGATAATACGCGCATTGTCGCGCCGATCGCCGGCCGCATTGAGCGGAGCCGCGTCTTTGAAGGACGGCTCCTCTCTGCGCAGACCGATCTGTTGACCACCATCCATCAATTGGATCCCATGTACGTCTACGCGAGCGCCCCGGAGACCTTCGTCCTCAAACGCTTTCGGGATCGCGCGGAAAAGCGCATCCAAGGCGCAACACTCTACGAACTACGCGGTGCGATCACATTTGCCGATGGCAGCACGTATCCGCACCAGGGAGTGTTGGACATGCTCGATGTCGGTGTACGCACCGCTACAGGAACGAGGGATTTCCGCGTCACGTTCCCGAATCCGGAAAAGGCGCTATCCCCCGGGCAATTCGTCAAACTTCGGATTATTGGAGCTGTGAGGACAGATGTCATTCTGGTTCCTCAGAAGGCCGTCCAGCAAGGACCGAAGGGCAGTGTGGTCTTTGTGATTGGCGAAGGCGACAAGGTCGAAATGCGCGATGTCCAGGCGACAGCCTGGCAGGGCAGTCAGTGGGTTGTCCAGGAAGGGCTCCGTGCAGGAGACCGGGTCGTCGTGGACGGACTCCAACGGATCGGACCCGGAATGCCCGTGAAGCCGATTCCTGCTACCGGTCCTGAAACGTCTCCCACGCCGCCGGCAAATCCAACCAAGACAGAAAGCGCCCTGTGAACTCGCGGTTCTTTATTGAACGACCCATCTTCGCCTCGGTCTTGTCCATCGTGATTGTGGTGGTCGGGCTCGTGGCTCTCACGGCCTTGCCCATCGCGCAGTTTCCCGAGATCACCCCTCCGGTCGTGCAGGTTGATGCCGACTATCCGGGAGCGAGCGCCGAAATCGTCGCGGATGCCGTGGCGCGCCCTATCGAAGTCCAGCTTCCCGGAATCGATAATCTTCTCTATTACGACTCGACCAGTACCAACGATGGACATATGACCATCCGGCTCACCTTCGAGATTGGGACCAATGTCGATATTGCGCAGGTTCAAACTCAGAACCGGGAGAAGCTTGCGGAACCACAGCTACCTCCTGAGGTCGTGCGCCAGGGCGTCACCATCAAGAAACAGTCTCCTGATCTTCTCGCCGTGCTCACGTTGGAATCCGATGATCCCCGACACGACACGCTCTTTCTCTCCAATTATGCCATCTTGCAGATCGTCGATAACCTTAAACGACTGCCCGGTGTCGGGGATGCCTTGGTCTTCGGCGCACAGAACTACAGCATGCGGCTGGTGCTGGACCCGGTTCGCATGGCTCAGCTCAATCTGACGCCTACTGATATTGCCAATGTGGTCCGTGAACAGAATCGTGATTTTCCGGCCGGGATGATCGGACGGGAGCCGGCTCCCAAAGGCACCGAGCTGACGATCCCGTTTATCACACGTGGTCGGTTGACCGATGTCAAAGACTTCGAGGAACTGATTGTCAGAGCCCTTCAGGACGGGTCAATCGTCCGCCTCAAGGATGTGGCGAAAATCGAACTAGGGGCGCAATCCTACGATCTCGAAGGACGCTTCAAAGGCAAACCGACGACCTTCCTCTTGACGTTTCTTTCGCCCGGCGCGAACGCCCTCGATGCTGTGAAACACATTCACCGGCAAATGGAGGAGCTGTCCAAGAGTTTTCCACCTGGTGTAAGGTACGACATCCCCTATAATCCCACCCGCTTCATCGAAGTGTCGATCAAAGAGGTCATTCATACCCTGGTCATCGCGATGGTCCTGGTGATTCTCGTCGTCTACCTCTTTCTTCAAAGCTGGCGCGCGACCATTATCCCGGCCATCGCCGTGCCGGTTTCCTTGATGGGTACCTTTGCCGGTATGGAGGCCCTCGGGTTTTCTATTAATACCCTCACCCTGTTCGGCATGGTGCTGGCCATCGGCATTGTGGTGGACGACGCCATCGTTGTGGTGGAAAACGTCGAGCGCCACATGGAGGCCGGAGAAACGCCTAAGGAGGCCGCAATCAACGCCATGACGGAAGTGAGCGGTCCAATCATCGCCATCGTCTTGGTCCTCTGCGCGGTGTTTGTCCCGGTGGGTTTCTTGGGCGGCATTACCGGTCAGCTCTACAAGCAATTTGCGATTACCATCGCGACGGCTGTGACCATCTCCGGATTCGTCGCATTGACGCTGAGTCCTGCACTGTGCGCCCTGGTGTTAAGGCCACGGCAAGAAGTCCGCACAGGCGTTGGGGGAATCTTCGATCGGGGATTTACCATTTTCAATCGAGGATTTGAGTGGACGCGGGTCAAGTATATAGCGCTGTCCGAGACAATCCTGAGGCGCTCCTTGTTGGCGCTGGGGGTCTTCGGTTGTATTTTGCTCCTTGCCGGCTTTCTATTTAAGATCATCCCATCCAGTTTTTTGCCGGATGAGGATCAAGGCTACTTTCTCACCATGGTGCAGCTTCCTGACGGGGCGTCGCTGCAACGGACCAATGCGGTGCTCAGCAAGCTTGAACAGTACTATCTGGCAAATCCAGTTATTCATAGCACTGACGCGCTCGCCGGACAAAACTTCGTTTTCAGCACCCGGGGGTCAAACAGCGCAACGATGTTCACACCGCTTCTGCACTGGGATGAACGGAAGCGTCCGGACCAACACGTCAAGGCGCTCATCGCGGATGCATACAAAGAATTTGCAAAAATCCCAGAGGCGCTGATTCTCGCTTTCAATGCGCCGTCCATTAGAGGGCTCGGGGCGACGGGGGGCTTTTCGGCGCAGGTGCAGGATCCGTCCGGAGGAGATTTTCGCAAATTTTCTGCAACCACGCAGGAGTTTCTCGACAAGGTCAGGCAGGATCCGGCGATCGGCGCGGCGGGTACGAACTTTCGCGTCACCTCACCGAGATTGTATGCCAACGTGGATCGGGAGAGAGCCAAGTCCCTGGGGATTCCCATCTCAGATATCTTCGACACCATGCAGGCGTACTTCGGTAATCTCTATATCAACGACTTCCTGAAGTTTGGTCGAGTCTACCGCGTGCAGACCGAGGCGAAGCCCGAGTACCGTTCCAAGCCTGAGGACATCTCGAAGGTCTACGTGCGCGCCTACAGGGGGCAGACATCCTCTATGGTCCCTTTGGACACGGTAGTCTCCACGGAATACACCAGCGGACCTGATCCAGTGACGCACTTCAACGGGTTGAATACGGCGCTTGTATTGGGGGGAGCGGCACCGGGGTACAGCTCAGGCCAAACATTGGATGCACTGGAGCGTGCCTCGCGCGAGGTGTTATTTCCCAAGGGCTATGCACTGGATTTGAGCGGCATTTCCTACCAGGAACGCCAAGTCGGCAGCCAATCCATTGTCGCCTTTGCGTTCGGCCTTTTCATGGTGTTCTTGGTACTCGCCGCGCAATACGAGAGTTGGTCGGTCCCCTTTGCCGTGATTTTGGCGGTGCCCTTCGGTGTCTTCGGCGCCTTGTGCGCGATATGGCTTACAGGTATCAACAATGATATCTACTTCCAGATCAGCCTGGTGACCCTCATCGGTCTCGCCGCCAAGAATGCCATTTTGATCGTCGAATTTGCGAATCATCGCTATCAGAGTGGAGTGGAAATGTGTGACGCGGCGATTGAGGCTACCAAACTTCGGTTTCGACCAATCATCATGACCTCCATGGCGTTTATTTTAGGCGTCGTGCCGCTGGTGCTGGCTACAGGAGCAGGGGCGGCCAGCCGCCGTTCCATCGGCACAGGCGTGTTTGGTGGTATGTTGGCGGCCACGTTCTTGGCCATCTTTTTTGTGCCGCTCTTTTTCGTGCTCATCAAGAAGCTCCGCCGACCGGGTGCTGGTTCAGGTGCGGGGGACGGCCTCGGGAAAGCGCGTGCGATACCGGCTCAGTCACAAGCGGAAGGAGAACATTGATATGCGTGGCCTACTTGCCCTGGGAGCGCTCTCGGTGCTGCTGATCTCCTGTGCCATGGGACCGGATTATTCTCGCCCTGACATCCCCACCTCCGATTCCTATCGCATGGCAGGGGAAGAGAAAGACTTACCATCCCTCGCCAATGTGCCTTGGTGGGAACTGTACCACGACGAGGAGCTCCAAAAGTTGATCCGTATTGCGCTGGAGGAAAACAAGGATCTCAAGCGCGCTGTCGCGACAGTTGATGAGTTCGCCGCTCGAGTGCTCGTCGCGAAAACTGACTTTGCCCCTCAGATGAACGCGACGGCCTACGCGCCGCTTCTCGGGAATTCGAAGAATGTTGCCTTCCCCGGGTTCCCCAACCCCTTCAATTACTATGTACAGGGGAATCTCGCCTGGGAAATTGATATCTGGGGACGTATCCGTCGATCCAATGAGGCGGCGCGCGGTGACTTATTGGCTCGAGAAGAGAACCGACGGGCGCTCATCGTGCAAATCGTGGGCGGGGTGGCCCAGGGCTATTTCGATCTTCGGCAGTTTGACATGCAGTTGGAGATCGCCCAGCGTACGCTGCAGGCATGGGAAGAATCGGTGAGAATAGGCCAGGCGCGGCTCCGACAGGGAATGATCAACAGGCTTGATGTCGATCAGTTCGAGGCCGAGCGGGAAAATGCCGCGGCGCGCATCGCGGAGTTGACACGGCAGGTGGTTCAGAAAGAGAACGAGCTCAGCGTGCTGCTGGGGAGAAATCCCAGGCAAATCTCCAGGGGGCGATCGCTCACAGAACAGGTGATGCCACCTGTGGTACCCGCTGGCCTTCCCTCCGAACTACTCCAGCGGCGACCCGATGTGATCCAGGCTGAGCAAGGCCTCGCGGCAGCCACCGCCAGGATCGGTATGGCCAAGGCAGACCGGTTTCCCAAGCTCAGCATCACCGGCATTTTGGGTTTAGCCAGTCCACAGTTAACCCGACTGGTGGCCAATGAAACCTTTTTCGGTGCTGCAGGCCCAAGCTTGGCCGGGCCATTATTCAATGCACAGATTTTGGGCTTCCAACAGAAAGCGGCTGAAGCTCAAGCCAGGCAGGCCGTGGCCCAATACGAGCAGACGATCCTCGTTGCGTTCAGGGAAGTTGATGACGCTCTGGTAGGAGTCAGCACCGCCCGTGAGCAGGCTTCCGCACAGAACAGGCAGGTGAGCGCGCTTCAGTCAGCCTTGCGTCTCGCCAATCTCCGATACAAAGGCGGACTCGCGAACTATTTGGATGTCCTCATTGCACAGCGGAGTCTCTTCGACGCAGAATTGTCACTCGCCGCCACCCGTCGCCTCCATCTGGTGTCGATCGTACAGCTCTACAAGGCCTTAGGTGGTGGCTGGTTGCCGGTCGATGCATCGAAAAGAGAGCCGGACCCATCTCGAACGGAAAAAAGCAGCGGCTGATGGGTGGCTGCACCTACTCGTCTATCAGGACGGCATGAGGGGATCGATGAGAAGCAAAGGAGAGCGGAGGCGATGGACAAACCGGCTGACACCCAATACCCGATCCACGACTTGTTGCGTCAGCGTTGGAGTCCACGGGCCTTTGACGATCGACCGATCGAGCCTGAAAACCTTCGGAGTCTCTTCGAAGCCGCGCGCTGGGCACCCTCATCGAGTAACGAACAGCCCTGGCGATTCATCGTGGGGACTAAGAACAATGAGACCGATTGGAACCGGCTCTTCGGTTGCCTGGTGGAGGGCAATCGCAAATGGGCCTATCGCGCGCCGGTCCTGATCCTGTCCGTGGCAAGCCTGAACTTTGAGGATGATGGTAAACCGAATCGGCATGCCTTTTACGACACCGGTATGGCAGTCGAGAATCTCGTGCTGCAAGCAGTCGTGCTCGGACTCGCCACGCATCAGATGGCAGGATTCGACGTGGAGAAGGCCCGTGCCGACCTCAAGATTCCGTCGGGCTATGAGCCGGTTGCGATGATCGCGGTGGGTTATCCGGGCGACCCCGCTTCTCTTCCCGACGGGCTACGCGAACGAGAACTGCAGCCAAGAAGCCGCAAGCCCATTTCAGCATGGACATTTTCCGGACAGTGGGGAACCTCCCTGCAATAGCAGTATCAGGAAGGAGTCGTGCAGATTGGGATCGTTGAGCGGAAAAGTGGCCATTGTGACCGGAGCCTCCAATGGAATCGGTCGAGCGATCGCAGAGCGAATGGCCGACGACGGCGCCATCGTCGTAGTAAATTACAATCACAGCGAGGAAAAGGCCAAGGAGGTCATCACGGGCATTCAAGCCAAGGGTGGCAAAGGCCTAGCCGTCCAGACCGACATGAGCCAGGTGGCCGAGGTGCGTCGCCTTGTGATTGAGACGGTGAAGCAGTTCGGCCGCCTCGATATTCTCGTCAACAATGCCGGTAAGTTCATGCCAAAGCCGCTTCTCGACACGACCGCAGCGGACTTCGACCAGATTTTCGCGTTGAACGCAAAGGGCCCTTACTTTGCCATGCAGGAGGCGGGTAGAGTGATTAAGGAAGGTGGACGAATCGTGAATGTCTCGACCGACGGGACCCATTTGAATTTTCCCGGTGCGACGGCCTATTTCGGCAGCAAAGGCCGCGCTGGAACAGTACACGAAAGGCCTGGCACAGGAACTCGCGCCACGAGGCATCACAGTCAATACCATCTCGCCCGGTTTTACCGACACGGGAATGATGACAGAGCAATTTCGACAAATCGGGATCGAGATGTCGCCATTGAAACGATTGGGCATACCCAAAGATATCGCCGACGTCGTGGCTTTCGTGGTCAGTGAAGAGGCCCGATGGTTGACAGGCCAGAATATCCACGCCGGTGGCGGGATTGTCATGTAGGAGGGAACAGATGGGTCGGCAGAATATTTCCACTGGTGGACCTTGGGAAGGCAAGCTTGGATATTCGCGAGCGGTCCGGGTCGGTGCCTCGATCTGCGTCTCCGGCTCGACGGCCATGACTCCCTCCGGGTTGGTCGGGAAGGGGGATCCCTATGCCCAGACTATTCAGGCGTTGAAAACGATTGAGGCCGCGCTTCAGCAGGCCGGGGGTTCACTGACCGATGTGGTCCGCACGCGCATGTACCTGGTGAATATCGATCAATGGCAGGACGTCGGAAGGGCTCATGGCGAAGTGTTCGGCTCGATTCGACCTGCCACGACGATGGTGGAGGTCAAACGGCTGATCGATCCGGACATGTTGATCGAGATCGAGGCCGATGCCATTCTGATCGGGGCGAAAGGGCACAGGTAGGCGCGTGGGTTCTCAAATGGATCGACGTGGACCAGAAACCAGGCATCTATCCAGGACGGATCCGGTGATGGAGGCGTTAATCCGGGACATTGGACCCTATGGGTTGACCACGCGCGTGCGTCGGTCGCCATTTGAATCGTTGGCACGAGCGATTGCCTATCAACAACTGCATGAGAAAGCGGCGGAAAGCATCTTGCGCCGGTTCGTGGCCTTGTTTCCGACGCGACGTTCCCTCAACCGGATGCGCTGCTCGCGATGAACGAGCAAGCGATTCGTGGCGCTGGATTTTCACAAGCCAAGGTCGCCGCGCTTCGCGATCTGGCCGCCAAGACGCTCGAGGGGATCGTGCCGACAGGTGCGATCGTCAGACAGCTCGACGATGAGGCTATTGTTGAGCGGCTCATTGCTGTGCGAGGCATTGGGCGTTGGACCGTCGAAATGCTGCTGATCTTCCAGTTAGGGCGGCCTGATGTCCTGCCGGTCGATGACTTCGGTGTACGCAACGGGTTCCGCGTTGCCTACGGACTTCGGAAGATGCCTGAGCCGAAAGTGGTATTACGCTACGGAGAACGCTGGAAACCCTATCGCACCGCCGCAGCCTGGTATCTCGGGCGTGCGGCTGATCGCGCGAAGCAAGCCGGGGCGGTTCGGGGCGTCAGCGCATAGAGGCGGTACAATGGCCGATCAGAAGAAACGACTCGATTCCAATGTCGCGGGCAACTTTTTCGTCGATGCGACCTGCATCAACTGCGATACCTGCCGGCAACTGGCGCCCGATAGTTTTGAAGAAATCGGAGAGTTTTCGGCGGTCGTCCAGCAGCCCGGAGGTGAGGAACAATCGCGTCAGGCCTATCAAGCGCTCCTCGCCTGCCCCGTCGGTTCAATCGGCACCGAGCACAGCGACAGGTTCCGATTGAAGGACGCCATGGCAAGCTTTCCGCTCCATCTGGAGGACGGTGTCTATTACTGTGGGTTCAACTCGGAGAAATCATTTGGTGCGAACAGCTACTTCATCGAGCATCCGGACGGCAACTGGCTTGTCGATTCACCGCGCTATCTCAACCATCTCGTCGAGGCCTTCGAACACAAGGGTGGGATCGCCTATATCTTTCTTACGCACGAAGACGACGTGGCCGATGCGGACAAGTATGCCGGCCACTTTGGGGCGAAGCGAATTATCCATCGCGCTGATGCCGAGTCGGTTCCGGACGCTGAATGGATCATTGACGGAACTGACAGCATAGACGTCATGCCGCAGTTTCAGATCATTCCTGTCCCGGGTCATACGGCGGGCAGCATGGCGCTGTTGTATAAGGAGCAGTTCCTCTTTACCGGCGACCATTTGTGGTGGGACTCAAAGCAGCAGGCCCTCGGTGCTCCGAACCGGCTGGTCTGGAGGAAGCGAGTGCTGGTGGATTCCATTCAGAAGCTCCTCGACTACCGCTTTGAATGGGTGTTGGCCGGGCACGGAGATCGAACGCATTTGTCGAGGGACGCAATGAAGGCGCAATTGCAGGCCCTGGTCGAGCGCCGTCAGGCTCCTAAGGTCGTGCTCTAGCGATGTTCACCAGTCTCGCTCTGTGGATCGACGGCAACATCCTTTCCCTAGGCCGTGAAGTACGGCTCTCCTATCTGCCGCCGCTGATGGTCTACACGGCCTACGGGATTTCTGGCCTCACCGGAATCGTCGGAACCTTCTTCGTCAAGGACTACCTCGGCCTCTCTGCCTCGTTTCTTGCCGCGCTCGGATTTTGGGCTGGCATACCCTGGGCTCTCAAGATGCCGATCGGACATCTCGTCGATCTGTTGTGGCGCTGGAAAGGCTGGCTCGTGGGTCTCGGGGCCGGGCTGCTGGCCGCCAGCCTGGGGATCATGGCGGCATTGATCGGGAATCGGGAGGCGATGACCTCTATCCTGCCGGCGGAAGTCTGGTATGTGATCAGCACATTGCTGGGGCCGATTGGCTACGTCGTGCAAGACGCGGTCGCGGATGCGATGACGGTTGATGCCGTGCCACGGGTGGATGAACGGGGACAGCCGTTCGACCAGCCGACCCTCAAGCTCATGCACACCACCATGCAGACGCTCGGGCGCGTGGCCATTATCGGCGGCGGGATCTTCGTGGCGCTGATCAATCTCTACCTGTTTACCGGGGTGGAAGGGCTTCCGCAGGCGGACATCGTCGGTATCTATCGTCAGGTCTACCTCATGGCGCTCGCGATCCCGTTCGTCTCGGTGCTTGGGGTGGGAGTAGCCTGGCTCCTCCAACAACGTCATATTCGGCAACTCCGGCTGCAGGGATTTACGCGGGAGCAGATCAACGAGATGGTACGCAAAGGAGCAAGTCCGGGGGAAGCGACCAGGCCCAATTGGTGGATTCTTGGCGGGAGTCTACTCTTCGTCGCCTTTATCCTCACGGTTAGCTTGGGCGGTTTCCCATATAGCGAGGAGATTGTCTTCATCGGTTCAATGGCGATCGTGCTGTTCCTCATGGTGAGGCTCGTGCGCGAGTTGGAGCCGGACAAGCGATTCACATTGGTGGGCACAGCGATTGTCGTCTTTATATTTCGAGCGATTCCAGGCACCGGGCCTGGGACGACCTGGTGGATGATCGACCAGCTGAAATTCGATCAGCAGTTTCTCTCCGTCCTCTCATTGATCGGCAGCACGTTAACCTTGGCGGGCATGTTCGTCTTTCGTCGCTTCATGGCCGAGCGTTCGATCGCGTATGTGGTGGGGTTCCTCACGGTCATCGGGACGATTCTCACTCTACCGGTCGTGAGCATGTATTACGGTTTGCACGAGTGGACGGCCAGGATGACCGGCGGGATCGTTGATGCACGATTCATTGCGCTGGTGGACACGGCGCTGGAATCACCGTTGGGCCAAATATCCATGATTCCGATGCTGGCCTGGATTGCGAACTCTGCACCTGCGAACTTGAAAGCCACGTTCTTTGCCGTGATGGCATCGTTTACGAATCTGGCCTTGTCGCTGAGCCAGCTCGGTACCAAATACATGAATGACCTCTATGTGGTCACACGGGAAGTCAGGGACCAGGCCTCCGGCGCCATTCAAACGACGGCCGACTATAGTCAACTCGGCTCGCTTCTCATCGTGCAGCTGATTCTGGGGTTGGCCCTCCCCTTCGCTGCCATTGTATTTGCCAAAATGACGCGCTTCAAAAGCGCATAAGATGCACAGGGTTGCCACATGAATGCCTTGCAGTTTCTTGTCGATCATGGCTCCTCGGTCTTATTCTTGGTCGTGTTTGTCGAACAAGCGGGCCTGCCAATTCCCGCCATCCCCTTGTTAATCGCCGCTGGGGCCCTCGTGGGGGTCGGCAAGATGAGCCTGGCGACCGCTTTTCTAGTTCCTATTGCCGCGTCGCTGCCCCCTGACCTGGCCTGGTTCTACCTGGGCCGGATGAAGGGCGGGAAGGTGTTGGGGTTGTTGTGCCGGATGTCGCTCGAACCGGAATCCTGCGTGAGGGACACGGAGAATCTCTTTCATCGCAATGGACCGCGCGCTCTGCTCCTGGCAAAGTTCATCCCTGGACTAAGCACTGTGGCCCCGCCGCTAGCTGCCATCGTGGGGATGAGTGCCGCGACCTTTTTCTTTTACGATGCAGCCGGGGCGGTGATCTGGGCGGGATTGTGCGTGGGAGTCGGCGCGCTCTTCAGCAATCAGCTTGAACAACTTGTATTGCTCTTTGACCAAACCGGAAACTGGCTTCTTACGATCATTGGAGTCGGCCTCGCAGGATTCATCGGGTATAAGTTCTTCCATCGGCAGAAGTTCCTGCGAGACCTCCGGATGGCAAAAATTACCGTGGATGAATTGAAGCAGCGCATGGACGCCGGCGATCTCATCACCGTCGTCGACGTCCGGCATCCCCTGGCACTGAAGCTGGATCCCGAGACGATTCCGGGGGCCTTGAGCTTCCTGATGGAAGAGATCGAACTGCGCCACCACGAGATTCCCCGAGACCGCGATATTATTCTCTACTGCTCCTGCCCGAACGAAGTCTCCAGCGCCCGCACTGCGTTTCTGTTGAAGAAAAAAGGCATCCATCGTGTTCGCCCGCTTGAAGGAGGCCTTGACGCCTGGCGGGAACGGAAATTTCCTGTGGAACAGCGCGGGAAGAATTCAGTCTGAGCGTCATCAACTCAGCGAGGCCTGAAGGCCGGTGTTGTGACGTGGGGGCCGGAAGCGACATCGCATGCCGGTACGGCCAGGAATTCCTCGACAGCTCACGCATTGGGGACAACGGCATCAGCTCTGGTAAACCTTTGATTCCTACGGTACTATGGTGATGAGCGATACGTCACCACGGTACAGAGTGAGAAAGCTGGGCAAGGTCACGAGCAACCTTGACTATTCTTCAAGAAAGGGGGCGACCGGAATCGACGGGGATACTAAAGTCAGCGGTGCATGTCGAGCTCTCGGGGTCTCGTAAATCCTCCGGGAAAATGTAACTGCCAATCAAGAACTGGCACTCGCAGCTTAATTAAC
>JBBRRM010000043.1:0-12526 GCA_038275915.1 Nitrospirales bacterium | reverse complement strand
GGAGACCTTCGGCGAGTTTTGCCTCTGCTCGGGAACCAGTCGGGAGCAGGCTCAGACGATGGAGAACAGCGAGATCGTCGAGATTTCGTTCGAGGACCTTCTCGCACATCTGCAGCACAGCCGCCAGGCGCTCATGCAGTTCCTCAATTCGATGTCCCGGCGGCTTGCGGGAGCCTACGAACAGATTCACATCTTATCGTTCGACCGTCGAATGGAACGGCTCATCCGCACTTTGCTTCGCTTGGCCCACGACATGGGTGAATCTACCGAACAGGGCATCAAGATTGAACCCATCTTGACCCAGGACGACCTCGCTCAAATGATTGCGGCGCGACGGGAGGTCACCTCGACCTTACTGAACCAACTCCGCAATCTAAGGCTCATCGATTACTCTCGCGGCGGCCATATCCTCATCAATCAACGTGGCCTGGAGGAATATCTTGCCTCGCATGACGACAAAGTCGTGGCCGACCAGCCCCTGACAAAGTAATCGCGCTCAGTCCTCCGGTCCGCCCCTGCCATTGTTTGTTCCTTTCTCAACGTTAGCAAGTTAACTGACAGCTCGACGAGTCTGCCCTATCCTTGCGCGGAACATCGCCGCTTTACCGCATCATTGCGGTATACGGGACGGTGCATCTTTTTACTTTTACAATGAGGAGGAACGGAGCATGCGGACAGTGTTAGGACTCATCGTAGCGGCAACTTTCATCACATGTGGAGCCTATGCCAATGCGGACATGAACAAGACGGTACCGGCACTCAGCACACCAGCCGGATCACCGGCAGACGCTCACAACAAGGAGGGCATAGCCCATTATAACCAGGGACATTGGGACGCGGCCCTGACGCATTTTACGGAAGCCGCCAAAGCAGATCCACAGGCTGCAGAGGTACATTATAATGTCGCCCTTGCACTGGACAAGCTGGGCAAGCACAAGGAGGCCACTGAGCACTTCCACGCAGCCCATGATTATGGGAAAGGAAATGCGAGCATTCAGGATTCGGACATTCTGAAAGGGCACCTGCACCCCGCGAAGTAATGACTTCGGCACGGGAGCCAGAGGCCGCTCGGCTCCCGTGCCTTCCTTCTCTGTTTCCTTTGAGCTTCAGATTTAAGAGACGAGCGACAGCCACCGACAACCTCACATAGCAATCCATGACAAGACTTTGTATATTAAGTGACTGGAGGAAACACCCCCTGCGATGACGTTAGGCTCGAAACTCCTCACACTCTTGTTCATCGGCCTGGCCGCGGTCTGTGCGGTCGGAATCTGGCTTGGTTACCAATTGTTCACCACCGGCTTTAGCGCGAAGACAGAGCCTCATGCGATCGAGGTGTTCATGGCGCGCCAGATCCGGCATTTCGCCATACCCTTCGAGCAACGCAATATGCCCAATCCCCTTCCCCTCAGTTCCGACGTATTGCAGGAAGGGCTCGCGCACTTCGCCGACCATTGTGCGGCCTGCCATGCGAACGACGGGAGCGGCCAAACGCCTAATGGCAAGAACGTCTACCCCAAAGCACCGGACCTCCGGTTGCCCGCTACGCAATCGATGTCGGATGGAGAACTCTTCTGGGTCATCCGTAATGGTATTCGCTTCACTGCCATGCCGGCCTGGGGAGAGGGTGATCCAGCGCAAGATAAGGACAGTTGGAAGCTGGTCCACTTCATTCGCCATCTCCCGCGATTGATGCCGGAAGAACTCGAGCAGATGAAGGCCCTCAATCCCAAGACGATGAAAGACCTGGCAGAAGAAGCCACCTTCGACCAGTTCCTGCAGGGAGACGATGCGGCGGCAGCACGGACCGATAACGGCCATCATCACTAAATTCACCGATGGCGATACAAGAAAGAGGATCCACCATGTGTTTACGGCTGGCTTTGACTTTCATCTGCCTCTTCATTTCCACGACGAGCTTTGCTCACGGCACCGGGCTCCATGTACTCGGCACGGTCATGGCGATTGATGCGACACATGTCGAAGTCAAAACGTCCAAGGGCCAGACAGTGGACGTGCAGGTCAACAAGCAGACCCGCTACAAGGAAAAGGGAAATCCGAAAGGCGGCACCTTGCCTACGGTGGGCGATCGCGTTGTCATCGAAGCCACGAAGGACGAAAAAGACAAAGGGCTGGTCGCCATCGAAATCCATTTTTCTGCGGCTAAACGCGTCCCGCTTCCAGTACCGCCGGTTCCTGCTCAGTAGGGTGATCCATGCCGACGCTTCACGTCACACGGGAACTCAACAACTATTTCTTTAGCGGCGGATTTCGTGCGGCGGCTCTTCGAGTCCTGATCACCGGCATCTCGGTATTTCTGGCAGTGATGATCGTGCCCGGCCTGGAAGTCGACTCGCTCCGCGCCGGACTCGCCACGGTCCTGGTGCTCACATTTTTGAATCTGCTGGTCCGGCCCATCCTCTTTGTACTCACACTTCCCCTCATCGTTCTGTCATTAGGGCTCTTTCTCATTGTGGTCAATGCGTTGCTTCTCGAACTGACCGCCTACCTGGTCAAAGGATTCTCGGTCACGGGGTTCTGGCCGGCAGTGGGCGGCGCCGTCGTCATCAGCCTGGTGACTACGGTCCTCAACGCATGGACCTCTGATCCTCGCCCGATAGAACCGCGCGCGTTCCCTCAACGCCCACCCAAGATTATCAATCCTGACGAATAACAGGTCCTGTTCCTTTTCATTGAATTGCTCATCGCGCGTTGTTACAATGACGCGTTTTCCACCTAACCCACGAATGACACCCACAGCTCTACACAACAAACCGATTCCTGAGACGCATCTTCAACGGACCTTGACGTCCGTGCTGAATGAGCTGCCCGTCGACGCGGCACTCGCCGCCATATTCCACCGTGACCAGGGCCCCCTGGTCAGCCATGCCGCGAGAGGCTTTACCCCTCGCGATATTCAGGCAATCCTCCGAACCCTCTCGGGCCCCACTATCGCTTCAGCATCTCCGGCGAGTGACGAGGAGGGCGGACGCACCATTCGCCTCCGCTTGATTACGCCGGGCGCGAAGTCATTGCTCGGGGTTTCTCTCCGGCATCGGAACCGGACATACGGATTCCTGGTCATCGGACGGAAAGAGAGCGCTACATTCGCGAAAAAAGAAAAGAGCTTGATGGAGCAGGCCAGTGATGAGATCACGAAAACGCTGGATCGCGAAGGCCTGTTCGACATGAATGTCGTGCTCAGCCGGCCGTTAGTCGCGCATGAGCCGGTCCCTCCGCCACCCACCCCCGCAGAAATGTTTGCGGCTCCGGTATCGCAGCTCACACCGGAACTTCAGGACAAAATTATTGCCGCCTTGACAGATGCCAACCAGTACGTTGCCTACGATCGCATCTGGGCCTGTCACTACGATCCGCTCGCGGGCAATGTCGAAGTCCTGGGAATGGCAGGTGATCTGAAGAGTGAACCGAAGGATGGGAAGAAAGACCTGAAGCCAGGACACCGCCTCATGCTCGATAGCTCAGCCTCCGGTTGGGCAGTCCGCCACCGGAAGCCGCGCGTTGATCATGACCTCGCCTCCACACAGGGGCGGTTTCTCGACCACAAATACCTGTTCAAGGACCGATTTCTCTCTTCGCTCGTCGTGCCGTTCTTCGTACGGGGACAAGTAGGTGGGACCATCACCCTGGCCTCGAAAGAACCCGGGCGCTACCAACAAACGGATGCCCGCACGCTTGAGCCAATTATTGTGAAGATCGCGGACATTCTCCAGGCTCCGGTACTGGCTCTAACCAGCCAGGTCCCTACCAACGGACCCACGGGCGCACCAGGGGAATCGATAGCCCCAGGTCCTTCGGAACCCATCATCCGAAAGCAAGAACGGCAGGCCGCGATCGGTGAATTCAGCATGTTCCTGGCCACAGAAGTGCGTGAGCCGCTCGCTTCGATTCGCGCCCAATTGGAGGAAGTGACCGGGGAAGGCATCCTCGACTTCGACCCGCAGACGCGCGTCGAAAACGCGATGCGCGATTTGATCCGCGTCGAAGCCATCCTGAACGAAATTCTAGACTTCGCGAAACCACTCGAGCTGAATCGACGGCTCCTCCGCATTCCCGAAGTGATCGAGAGCGCGCTCACAGTTGTTGCGACCGACCTCGAGGTCACCAGGATCCAGGTGACCAAGGACTATGCAACGATGATCGCGCCGGTCCGCGGCGATGAAGCCAAGCTCCAACAGGTCTTTCTGAGTATTTTCAAGAATGCGGGTGAGGCCATGAGCCCTGGCGGGCATCTCCATATTCAAGTCACCCAGCATCGGGCGGGGCGCGGCGTGGAAGATCAAATCCTCATCAAGAACGACGGAGCTCCTATTCCTGCAGAAATCGTCGACAAGGTCTTTGAGCCGTTCTTCACCACGAAACGGGCCGGTACCGGCCTGGGTCTCGCCACCGTCAAGAAAATTGTCGAAGAGCATGGCGGATCGATCGCCATCGGCAGCGCGCCCGGCGAAGGGACCACGGTCACGATTCGCCTGCCCGGTCTCAGCCGTGGTCCGTCCTATCGCGGACGCGGCCGCCGCCCACCCTCACGCCGCTAGCCCTGACATTCCGTTTCCGTCCATTCCTTCTTTTTCCCATCTTCCTAAGGGAGTCGGCGGACTTTCTTTCACCGCGCGCATCGAGCGAGCACAGTTTTATCGTGCGCGTTCTGCGAGGAAGAAGGATGGTTCGGCAGCTCCCCATCCCATCTTCGCCCTTGACAGCAGTACCCCGCCCTGGCTATGATTCGCGCCACTTGATTCGACCTTGTAGTTAAGAACGTATTTCTCCAGCCACCTTTATTCAAAGGAGTATGCGTATGAAGCTCGTAATCGGCACTATTGCGACCGTCTCCGGTGTCCTGTTTGCGCTGTCGATGGCCTCGGCGAATCCGTCGCTCCTGCCCAAGCATGAAGGCTATCCGATGAAGAACAGCGGAAGCCCTGTCAATGGCCAGCCAACCGCCAACGATCCTGGCCAGTCCGATGCACGAGGGGAATCCACGCTCATGAAGTCAGCTGAGTCCGTCAAGAGCGCCCAACAGAAACTGCACAATTCGAATAACGAGAGGGTTGGTGAAAGCCAGGGCGCCGGCCAGCTACCAAAAGTACAGGGCCCCCAGATCAACATTGCTCCGCCTGTTACATCCGCCACGAAAATCACCGGCGATCGCAAGATCGACTAATCGAGCCGTACCGCAGAATACAACAGGGAGGCGCCGGAGTTATCCGGCGCCTCCCTGTTTTTTTGTGCGGCTCATCCGAGTGGAGGCTGTGACCGTACGCAGTCGGAATCGAAAGGGTTTTTGGGCCCACTCACCCGCATAGTCAACTCCGATTCGGGGATAAGTCTTCACATCTCTCCGCTCCGGCGATATCCCTCGATCCTCGAACCAGATGGATTGTCCGGTCGTGAGATCCACACGGTTAAGACGGCGATCAATCTGCAACGCGCGACAGAGCCGTCCCGGTCCATCGATCAACTCGCCATCGAGTTCAATTGCCCGGATCAATACAGCTGAGGGGAACTCCTCCCGCTCCGTCACCACATTCAGACAATGGTATATTCCATAGATCAGGTAGACATACGCAATCCCACCAGGGCCAAACATGACATCCGTCCGCTGCGTTCTCCCTTTCGACGCATGACATGCCTTATCCTGCGGCCCAACATAGGCTTCTACTTCGATGATTTTACCGGCGAGGATACGACCGTCGATCACCCGAACGAGATACTTGCCGACTAGGCTTCGCGCCACTGTCAACGTCGGACGATCGAAGTATGCTCGAGTAAGAATGTTTCCTGCGGGCGTGCTTTCCATAGGATGGCAACCAGCGGTCTTTAATAATCTACTTTGATCTCCTTCTCGCTTTTTCACTGAAGCCATCGAGTCTATTCTCCTCGCATACACAGACCGTTATCCTTTTTTGTATTCCTCATTAGAAAAATGCTCGTGATGTGCCGATGACTCTAACAAGAGATTTTCTAGACATCCCTTTAGCCCAATAGCCTCCGCTTTGGGCACAAGTAACTTCGCATGATTTGACCTTCGATCATTTCCTCACCAGTAATCTCATTCTCTACCTCACATTTTAAGGCTGCGCAAAACGATCTTCCAGCAAGGCCGCAGGCGAGAAAGGACCGGAAGCGTACCTTCTGGGGCGCACGGTGCGACGAATAAGGAGCACCACGTCTGTGCGCGCCGCCGAGTCGGTGAGGCGCCAGGTCTCCGTTGAGGATCTTGTCAAACCGAGAACGCCGTTGGAGATCGTTTTCAGCAGCTTGTTAGACCCGCTAGAAATACCAGGCTACGCCGCCCATGAATGTTCGCGGGTTTCCCGGCACGAAGTGAATACCGTTGACCGGCGCCGCCTCGTTTCTCAACTGCGATTCGAATGCAAATATGGCCTGTTCCCACTTCGTGTTGAGCAGATTCTGAATGAACAAGAACGCTTCCAGACGTCCATAGGCCAGCTTGATCGGCAGTTGATACCGTTCCGAAAGATCGAAGTCAATCCAGGAGGGAGATTTGACCGTCCGGTCCTCTACGAGAGGCCGTACACCGAGATACGTCGCTTGCAGTTGCGAGATCAGTCCTTCAGGCCAACGCAGCAACACAGCACCATACGCCGTCACCTCAGGGGCTAAAGGAATCGCGTCGCCGTTGCGAAATTCGGCCTTTGTCCATGTCACACTGCCGTTGAAGTAAATCGGGCCCCAGACTTGTCCGCGCGCGGCCACCTCCAGCCCCTCTCGTCTTGTGGCACCACGAATTTCTGTCGTACCTTCATCTCCCACGAAAAGCAGTTCAGACTTGAGATCTAATCGCCAGAGGGTGGCGATGAATTCGACTCCTTCAGGCCCCCAGGGTTTCGATCGCATACCGACCTCATAGCTTTTGGCTCGCGCAAGCGGGGAGGACCCCGGCGCCACGACCGAGCGCGCGTCATTACTGTGATAGCCTTCCCCGTAGTTGGCAAAGAATTCTGTGCTGGCCCAGGGGCCCAGGATCAGATTCATTTTGGGGAGCACGATGCCGGATTGCGTCCGTCCAGCCGGCTGGTCTGCGCACGTGGGGCAGCGATTACGCACATTGAAGGTAAACGTTTCGCCCCGCAAACCTCCGGCCAACCGCATCCACGACGTCGGCTGAACCTCCGCCTTTATGAAGGGTGCATAGGACGCTTCGAGCACGTCGCTGTCCGTCGTCGTGCCGGTGGGCGTCCGCGTCGTCTGCGTTCCCAGTCGCGCATGGATATTATCCACTCTAGTTTGAAACCCGATCGTCCCATTGCTCGGCAAACCCAGCACCTCTCCACGCTGCTTGAATCCGATGTCACCCCCATACATGACCCTTCGATCTGATTGCTGGATGCCGTCGCCTCCGGTCGGAACGCCGTTGGTCGCGATGTCGTTGGCAAAAAACGTAAAATTTGTAAAGAGATCCAGGCGATAATATTGACCGTACGCGTTGGTAAAAAACTGACCCCCCGATGTGGTGTCGTAATGGTAATTCAACTTGGCGGTGCTCCGGAGCGTCTTGCCTCCTTCCGAAGGGTCAATGGCGCCAAACCGGTCGAGCGAGCCCTCCTGCACGGCACGAAGGGGGATTTCCCCCGAGGCGTTCCACTGCGCCTTATGAAACGTACCGGTCAGGCTCAGTTCGTCTCGTCCGGTCAGGTTCGTCGTCATTTTCCCCAAGAGGTTGCTCCGGAAATAGCGGTTGTCATTTCGAAACGGACCGTTCGTGTAATAGCCCTCAGCGGCAAACAATGTACGGACCTTGTCCTTGGTTGGAGAAAACATGAGCATATAGCGCTGAGTATCGAACTGCCCCCCAGCTGCCTGGACGAGCCCTTCTTGAACCACCTGCCGCGTCCTGAAATTCACCGCCCCTGCCGTGGCAAAGTCGCCATATTCAGGAAGATAGGCCCCTTTGTAGACGTCGAGGCCTTCGATCGTTTCGGGAATAATAAAATTCAGGTCGCTATAGCCTTGCCCATGTGCGTGGGTGCGCAGGTTAATAGGCATTCCATCGGAAAAGAACGCCACGTCGGTTCCGTGATCCGCATCGAAGCCACGCAGAAAATATTGATCGGCCTTCCCCGCGCCGCCGGAGTGTTCCACGGCAATGAAGCCGGGAATCAACCGCAGCACCTGGGACGGACGGCCTTGAGGTTGCAGAACGTATTCCTGATCAGGGATAAATTGCTGGGAAGAGGCAGCCACCGGCCTGTCGCCGATGACGGTGACTTCAGGAACATCGAGGATGTCCTGATCTGGATCATGGGCCTGTGCAGTCTCAACCATGATCAACAGCATGGTCACAGTGGCCAGCGATCGCACCAGGCGTCGCATTGTCACACCCCCACATTCATATGGATGGGCGGATGAAACGCCCACGGTGATCTTCCGACAGTCGACTCATCGACTGGCGCAGACCCTCGTGGCCTGGCGACAACTATGACGGGAGAAAATCCGGCTAGACTGACCGGGCCGAGCTGACCAAAGAATGGACTCGGGACAAGGTTTGCGTGATCAACACCTCAAGGGTGTGTGCCCCCGCGCCCACAATCTCCACGCGAGCCCGATTGAGCGGCAACAGGACCTTCGTGGCCCGTGCGCCGAGAATGGCATGCACGATCTCCGGTGTCACTTCACCGAGCATGGCGCCTGACAAGACCAGATTCAATGAGGTGACAATCACGTCCACCGTCGGCAGCGTGTCGGCGATCGCGCGAGGCCCGACACCCACCTGTGCCGCGCCGGCTTGTTTCATTGCCGCCGCCGCCGCCGTATTGGTCCCCAACGCCATAATGTGATGTTCTTGTCCGAGTTCAGATTGAAGTCCTGCGACCAGGCGGGATCCAAGTCCCCCACCTCGGCCGTCGATGACACATACGCGCATCGCTTAGACCAATCCCTTACCGGTCGTCGTCATGGTGAGTTTGCCATGCTTCACCCCCTTGACCGACAACAGAGCATCCGCCACCTTCCTGATTTGAGACCCTTTGCCCTTCACCACTAAGACCTCAAGACAATGGTCATGATCGAGATGAACATGCATCCCGGCCATGATGTGCCCTTGAAAGTCGTGCTGGATATGCGTCAGTTTTCCGGTCAGGTCGCGTACATGATGGTCATACACAAACGTGATCGTTCCGACCGTCTCTTTATCATCGTCCCACTCCTGCCCGACCAGGTTGTCCCGAATAAGGTCCCGCAAGGCCTCGTAACGGTTCGTGTACTTGCGCTTCTTGATGTGCAGATCGAAGTCATCAAGCAGATGGTGGTCTAACGACACACCGAATCGAATAAGTTTTTTCATGGCAACCTCGCCAGTAGCACGATTTTTTAGAACGTAGCATCACGTGGGACACAAATCAATACTCAGACGCGACAATCAAGCAGGGGACACACTGGGTTGGAATCTATGGATTTAATAGACTGGGGAGGGACTCCCTAATAGGCGCGCGTCCGCGGAGGACCTCGTCTCTTATTCACCACCGAGGTACGTGACCAGGAGAATGTCATTGCACAATCGGCAAGGGCGTAGACTCTCCTCGCCTCCCGAACAGGAGGTAGTCGGACTTTCCTTCACTGCGCGCATCGAGCGACCACGGTTTCATCATGGGGGCTCTGCGAGCACGAAGGATAGTCCGGCTGCTCCCTTGCCATCCTTCTGAGCGTGCGCGTTCAACGAGGGCCTTCTGCGAGGTAATCGGTGCGTCTTGGCGCACCGGGGGTGGGCGGGTGAGAACATGCGCGTTGCGCGAGCACGCGAGACACCCGCGCACGCTGCCTCTCTATCTCCTACTCGCCTTGAATCGGAATATAGAGAACGTTTCCCTGCCGATTGACCAGCAGGAGAGCAAGTTCGGAGGGCTTAATCGGATCGGCCAGTCGCTGAAACACGGAAAAGTTGGGAATGTGCTGACGATTGAGTTCCAACACCACGTCCCCGGGCTGGAGACCGGATGATTCGGCCAGGCTGCCTTCCTCAATGTCGGTGACCACCACCCCGCTGGTGACAGCCAGATCCATCTGGCGAGCCAACGGCACAGTCACATCGTCGAAGACGACGCCAGTGAGAGGATGAGCGGTGGTGGCAGCCGAGGCCGATGCGGCCTGACTTTTCTTAGTCCGTTCACGGGGCGCCTCCTGTACAACCAGTTCGGCCTGAAACGGCTTACTCTCCCGCATGAGATCCACCCGGTGCTTACTCCCGATCGTGGAAGCGGCCACGAGGTTTCGGAGATGTCCGCTGTCCATCACGTCGCGCCCGTCAAATCGCACGACCACATCGCCGCGTTTGAGTCCGGCCTTCTCGGCAGATCCTTTCGCATGTACATCGGTCACAATCGCACCTTTCACATCGGGAAGACGAAAGATCTTGCCCAACAGGGGTGAGACATCTTGCGTGGAGGCACCGAGGAACCCACGGACGACACGACCCGTCTTGAGCAAGCTCTGCATGGCAGCCCGGGCCATATTGCTCGGAATGGCGAAGCCCACGCCGATGCTCCCGCCGGTCGGACTGGCGATCGCAGTATTGATCCCCACCAATTCTCCGTTAATGGTGACCAAGGCTCCTCCGGAATTCCCTGGATTGATGGGGGCATCGGTTTGAATGAAATCTTCGAAGTCAGCCACACCGACATCGGCGCGACCGACGGCGCTGACAATGCCAAACGTCACACTGCGACTCAAGCCGAGCGGGTTCCCGATCGCCAGCACAAACTCACCGACGGCGAGCGTGCTCGAATCCCCCCACGTCACCGTCGGCAGATTGGTCGCTTGAATTTTCACCACGGCCACGTCGGTCTTCGGATCGGTGGCCACCACTCTTCCTTTGTACTGCCGCCGGTCGGCGAGAATCACTTCCACATCGACCGCATCGGCAATGACATGGTTGTTCGTAACGATGTAGCCATCCGACGATACGATGACCCCCGAGCCCTGACCATATTGCCGCCGCGGCGGGGCATCTTTGAACAGTCCGAACGGCAGCGCTTCGTCGCTGGAAGCTTGGTCGCGAACCATCACCGTGGATCCAATGCTGACGACAGCGGGAATCACTTTCGTGGCGGTCGCTTTCACCTGAGTCTGGAGTTCACCCCCACCCGCCACGGGAAGCCCGCGACTCCCGGCCAGAGCTGTTCCAACGACGATCGAACCTCCCACGCAGAGTCCGATCACGATTCGATATATGAGGGTGAGTCGAAACACGCCATAGCCCCTTCTGGACACTGTCCTCTCAATTGATGACAAACGACTGTAGCCTAGCATGCAGACGTGGGGGGCGCACTCACAATTCCATCTGACGCAGGCGGAGGGCATTGGAGATAACGGACACAGAACTCAATGTCATAGCGGCACTCGCGATCATGGGGCTCAATAAGATCCCCCAGACCGGGTAGAGCACCCCGGCCGCAATCGGCACGCCGAGAATGTTGTAGAGAAAGGCAAAAACAAGATTCTGCCGAATATTCCGCATCGTGGCTTGACTCAGTCTACGTGCACGGAGAAGCCCGCGTAGATCCCCTTTCACCAGCGTCATACCCGCACTCTGAATCGCCGTATCCGCCCCCGTTCCCATGGCGATCCCGACATCGGCTAGCGCAAGGGCCGGGGCATCATTGATGCCGTCGCCGGCCATTGCCACCACACGGCCTTGCGACTTAAGTCGGACAATGATCTCTCCTTTTTGGTCCGGCAACACACCAGCCATGATCTCCTCGATGTCGAGTTGCCGGGCCACCGCCTCGGCCGTATCGCGATGATCTCCCGTCATCATGACTAAGCGAATACCTTCAGCCTTGAGCTCTTGCACCGCGTCACGAGTTGAGGCTTTGATCGGATCTGCCACGCCAAGTATGCCGGCTGCCTGCTCATCGATGGCGACAAACAGGATCGTCTGGCCTTCATGACGAAGCGAAACCGCTTGCTCGTCCAACTGCGTGAGGCCATGATTGGATACCCCCAGGTCATCTCGCAAGAAAGCAATTGTTCCGATGGCCACGCGACGGCCAGCGACCGTCCCGGTCACACCCTTTCCCGTCACTGAACGAAACTGCTCGACCGAGGCACATTCGATTCCTCGCCCTTCCGCCCCCGCCACCACGGCGGCAGCCAAGGGATGTTCGCTGCTCCGTTCAAGACTCGCGGCGAAGTGCAACAGATCGATCTCGGACCAGGGCGGGACAACACGCACCGAGAGCAGTTTCGGTTTGCCTTCCGTGAGAGTCCCTGTCTTATCGATCACCAGCGTATCGACTTTGCCGAACACCTCCAGGGCCTCAGCCTTCTTCACTAAGATCCCCGCCGTCGCTCCACGACCAATCCCTACCATGATCGACATTGGCGTCGCCAAGCCCAACGCACAGGGACACGCGATAATGAGGACCGCCACGGCATTCACCAACGCATAAGCCAATTTCGGCTCCGGACCCCAGATCGCCCATGCCACGGCCGTGACAATCGCTGCACCCACAACCAGCGGGACAAAATACCCCGCGGCTACATC
>JBBRRM010000042.1:0-12661 GCA_038275915.1 Nitrospirales bacterium | reverse complement strand
GGACATTCCAATCGTGGGCGATTGCAAGACCGTGCTTCGTGAATTGATCCAGATTCTTCGTGCTACGGTGAACGGCGATCAACGGGAATTGCGCAAGCCCTGGTGGAATCAGATTCGTGAATGGCAACAGGCGAATCCTCTTGCGTATCAACAAGAAGCAGATGGGCCGATCAAACCACAACATGTCATCAGGCGGCTCTATGAACTCACGAAAGACCGGGACCCGATCGTTTCGACTGATGTCGGACAACACCAGATGTGGGCCGCTCAGTACTTTAAGTTGGCCAAGCCGAATCGCTGGTTGACCTCGGGGGGACTCGGGACGATGGGCTTTGGATTCCCCGCTGCCATGGGGGCGCAGGCCGCCTTTCCCGGTCGGCTGGTCCTCTGTATCGCCGGCGACGGCAGCATCCAAATGAATATGCAGGAAATGGCGACGGCCGTGGTGCATCAGCTGCCAGTCAAGATTATCGTGCTCAATAACCGGTTTCACGGAATGGTCCGACAATGGCAGGACCTCTTCTACGAAGGACGGTATGCCTCGAGTTATCTGGAGACGACACCAGACTTTGTGAAGCTGGCAGAGGCGTATGGAGCGGTCGGGTTGAGGGCCAGCAAGCCGTCCGAGATCGATGCTGTCCTCAAGGAAGCGATCGCGGTGAATAAACCGGTCATCGTCGATGTACCGACGTATCCGTATGAAAACGTCTATCCCATGATTCCCGCGGGCGGCTGCAACCACGAAATGATTTTGGAAGATCCGCCTGCCTTGAAGAATAAGCAATCCGGGGCGGGGCAGGCGACTCCAAAAGATTCAGACACGATCCTCACAGCCTAATGGCCGGAGGCAGGAGTATACGCTGGGTATGGAACACATTATTTCGGTGACCGTGGAGAATAAGTTTGGATCGCTGTCTCGCGTCGCTGGCCTGTTTAGCGGTCGCGGGTTCAATATTGAAAGTCTCTCTGTGGCGCCGACGCTCGATCCGTCCATGTCGCAAATGACTATCGTCACGTCAGGAGACGAGCGAATCATCGAGCAAATCGTGAAACAGCTCAATAAACTTATCGACGTCATCAAGGTCGTGGATCTGAACGAGAGTGATTTCGTTTCGCGGGAGACGGCACTGATCAAGGTGCATACGCGGCCGGAAGACCGCGCAGAAGCATTACGAATCGCCGATATTTTTCGGGCCAATGTCATCGACTCCACCCCGGCGACGTATACTATCGAGGTGACCGGAGATCCAAAAAAGATCGAAGCGATCATCAACCTACTGCAGCCACTCGGAATCAAGGAGCTCACACGTACCGGACGGGTTGCGGTTGCCCGCGAGTCGATTCGGACGCCGGGCGTGCAGGCAAAAAAAGTCGCCCGCGAGTAGGCTCCCCCGGCGCTCATCCACATCAGTTCAGTAGAGTGAACACCGTTGTTACCCAGGAGTGATCGATGAAGATTTACTACGATAAGGATGCCGACATTCAACAGATCCGGAACAAGAAAGTGGCGGTGATCGGCTATGGCAGTCAGGGTCATGCCCACGCGCTCAACATGAAAGAGAGCGGCGTGAGCGTGGTCATCGGGCTGCGGGAGGGCGCCTCCTGGAAGAAGGCCGAGCAAAGCGGACTGAAAGTCATGCCGGTGGCCGATGCCGTCAAGGCGTCCGATGTCGTCATGATCCTCGCGCCTGACGAAGTACAGGCGGCCATCTATCGACAGGACATCGCTCCGAATCTGAAGCCGGGCTCCTATCTCGCGTTTGGCCATGGCTTCAACATTCATTTTGGACAAATCGTGCCACCGCCCACGACTAATGTTTTCATGGTCGCGCCTAAAGGGCCTGGTCATCTTGTTCGGTCGGAGTATACGAAAGGCAGCGGGGTGCCGTGCTTGCTTGCGATTCATCAAGACCCGAGCGGAACGACCCAACAGGTAGGCCTTGCCTATGCCAGCGCAATCGGAGGTGGACGGGCTGGGGTGATTGAAACGAACTTTCGTGAAGAAACCGAGACGGATCTTTTCGGCGAGCAGGTCGTGCTCTGTGGGGGACTCACCTCTCTTATCCAGGCCGGCTACGAGACGCTCGTCGAAGCCGGCTATTCCCCGGAGATGGCCTATTTCGAGTGTCTGCATGAAGTAAAATTGATCGTGGATTTAATCTATCAGGGCGGCATTGCCAATATGCGATATTCCATCAGTACGACGGCCAAGTATGGCGATATCACTCGTGGTCCTCGGATTGTGACCGAGCAGACAAAGCAGGAAATGAAAAAGATCTTGGGGGAAATTCAGCAAGGTCAGTTCGCCAAGGAGTGGGTGCTGGAGAATCAGGCAAACCGCCCGGTCTACAATGCGTTGCTCGCTAAAGGTGAAGCCCATCCCATCGAAGAAGTCGGGGGCCGGCTGCGGGCGATGATGCCCTGGCTGAAGAAGGACCAGTTGGTCGACAAGAACAAAAACTGAGAATTGAGGACTCTGTGGCAGATCGTGCTGTCGGCATCCCGTTTGCCAAAGAAGGAATTCCCTTCATTGGGGCTGCTGTTGGCATTACACTGCTCGCAGCGTGGTTCGGATGGACTATTGTAGCGGTCGGGGCAGCAATCCTGACGCTCTTCGTCTCCTGGTTCTTTCGCAATCCTTCCCGGGTGATTCCTCAGGGACCGGGTCTCATCGTAGCGCCGGGTGACGGGAGAGTGCTTGCCATCGAGGAAGAGTTCGAGCCTCGATTCATCAAGGATCGCAGCATCAGGATTAGTATTTTCTTGAACGTGTTCGACGTACACATTAACCGGTTGCCTTGTGAAGGGGTCATTGAGGATGTGCAGTACCAGCCAGGTTTGTTTCTGGTCGCCAGCAAGCCGGATGCGACATTGAGGAACGAGCAGAACGCCGTGATGATCAGGACGGCACAGGGGGCGAAGGTGCTGTGCGTGCAGGTGGCCGGGTTGATTGCCAGACGGATCGTCTGTTGGGTCTCGCCGGGAGACCGGGCTGTACGTGGTGAACGATTTGGCTTGATCCGGTTTGGGTCGCGGATGGATACATTTCTTCCTATCGGGACGGCTGTGAAAGTTGCGGTCGGCGATCGAGTCAAAGGTGGGGAAACCATCTTGGGGGAATTGCGATGAAAACCACTGCACTTCGTCAATCCTTCGGAAGAGATGGCAAGCGGCGCAAAGCCGCCATGCACCTGATTCCAAATCTTCTGACGACAGGGAATCTATTCTGCGGCGTGTTTTCGATACTATCCGTCTTCAATGCGAACTACATGGTCGCAGCGGTCGCCATTCTGGTCGCGATGATCTTCGACGTGCTGGATGGAAAGTCGGCGCGATTGACGAACAGCACCAGCCATTTTGGCCTCGAATACGATTCGCTGTCCGATGTGGTGTCGTTCGGGGTGGCGCCCGGCCTCTTGATTTATTCTTGGGCGCTGAGCGGACAGGGCACGTTTGGTGTGGCGGTGATGTTTGCCTATGTCGCGATGGGTGCGGTGCGGTTGGCCCGGTTTAATTCGACTGCGGCCCTGTCGGACGGCAAATACTTCACCGGGTTGGCCATTCCTGCAGCGGCAGGCGTCGTGGCATCGCTCGTGATTTTCGACCACTACAGCGTCAGGATTGGAACGGAAGTGAAGCCGATTCTGGTCCTCGTTATTACGCTGATCCTTTCGTTCTTGATGGTCAGCACTATCAAGTATCGAAGCTTTAAAGACATGAAGTTTCGCGGTGGGCGGCACATCAACTATCTCGTGTGGGGGATTTTGGCGCTCATGCTCGTGGCCGCATGGCCACAAGTCATGCTTTTTGTCATCTTTACCGGGTATGCATTGCTCGGTCCGGCAGAACGGCTTGTCGGACTTTTCGCCAAGATGGCTGGGAAACGTTCATCGGGAAAGACCGAACACCCGATGACTGAATCGAAGTTCTAATGGTGGCCGCGACGAGGAGTAGTACGCGATTCGCACAGTAAGAGAGAGCTGGTGGATGGTGCAAACCAGCCTGCGCGGCGCCGAACTCGCCTCTGAGCCAGAATCCGTGAACCTCGAGTAATGGATTCCGCCTCGCCCACGTGACAGGGCGTAACGAAGGGCTCCGGACAGCAAACATCCTGTCCGTGGCTAAATCAGGGTGGTACCACGGAGCTTCTCAAGCCTCCGTCCCTGGGCCTGGGGATGGAGGCTTTTGTGTTTTTTAGACTGCTGAAAACAGCCGCCATCTTCGGTCTCGGCTTGAACACATTCTCGATGTACCCCCAGAGGGTTCGCCTGCGATGTGTTCTACGCCTGAGGCCTGGCTGGACTTCCGTTTTGAACAGTCTGAACCAAGGAGAGGTGGCGATATGACAAGGATGATTCGGATCTTCGATACGACCCTACGCGATGGAGAGCAATCTCCAGGGGCCAGCATGAATGTGGAAGAAAAGATCATGGTGGCGAAGCAACTGGCGCGCTTGGGAGTCGATATCATCGAGGCAGGATTTGCATATAGTTCGCCGGGAGATTTTGAAGCAGTCCGGCGAATCGCGCAGGAAGTCGAGGGGCCGACGATTTGCAGTCTGGCGCGGGCGCGTCCGGAAGACATCGATCGAGCCTGGGAAGCGTTGAAGGGAGCCCCGAAGATCCGTATTCATACGTTTCTCTCGACTTCCGATATTCACTTGAAACACCAGTTCAGAATGACGCGCGACGAGGCGAAGAAGCGCGCGGTTGAGATGGTGGAACGGGCGCGGGGCTATGTGGATGATGTGGAATTTTCGCCCATGGATGCCAGTCGATCCGATCCCGCCTATCTCTATGAGGTGATCGAGGCGGTGATTGCTGCAGGCGCAGGGACAGTCAATATCCCGGATACAGTCGGCTATGCGGTCCCGCAGGAGTTCGGGAAACTCATTCGTGGCATTCGCGAACAGGTTCCGAACAGTGCACAGGCAGTGATCTCCGTCCATTGCCATAACGATCTTGGACTCGCAGTCGGGAACAGCCTGGCGGCTGTATTCGAAGGAGCCGGTCAAGTCGAGTGCACGATCAACGGAATTGGGGAGCGGGCAGGGAATACCGCCCTGGAAGAAATTGTGCTGGGGCTTCGGACCAGGAAGGATTTCTACCGCGCCGACACGAAGATTCATACGGAAGAGATTTCGAAGACGAGCCGATTGGTCAGTAAGATCACCGGCATGGTGGTGCAGCCGAACAAGGCGATTGTGGGGGTGAACGCCTTTGCCCACACGTCCGGTATTCACCAGGACGGGCTGCTGAAGGATAAGACGACCTATGAAATCATGCGGCCGGAGTCGATTGGGCTGCTTGAGAGCAAGATGGTCATGGGGAAGCTTTCGGGCCGGCATGCATTTCGCCAGCGGCTCGAGGAGTTAGGGTATACCCTCTCGGACGAGGAGGTAAATCATGCGTTCGAACGGTTCAAGAAGTTGGCTGATCAGAAGAAGGAGATTTACGAAGAAGATCTCGAAGTCATCGTCTCCGAAGAGTTGGCCAAAATGTCAGATCGGATCACTTTGAAATCGTTCCGTGTAACGAGCGGGACCGATCAGATACCGAGCGCCACGGTGGAACTCGAGATCGACGGACAAGCGATCTCGCAGACGGGGACAGGGGATGGGCCGGTGGATGCGGTCTATCGGACGATCGCCGCAATCACGCAGACGAAGAGCACGCTCCTCATGTATGTTGTGAAGGCAATTACGGGGGGAACTGATGCCCAGGGCGAGGTGTCGGTACGGGTTCAAGAAGAGGGACGTACCGTCTCAGGCCATGGCGCGGATACGGATATCATCATGGCCTCGGCCCGCGCCTATCTCAATGCGCTGAACAAGCTGTTGTACTTGGCAGGAAAACAGGCGCAGGGCGAGCAGAAGGTCAACTTGATTTAAGGAAAGTGACCACGATAGATTTACCGGCTCTGATATGGGCCGGAAGATATCGTTGGTTGTGAGGTGCTTCATGGTTCATCTAGTCCTGACTGATCGGCCGGAATTTCTGGCCGGCGATCATACAGTCCTTCGAGAGCTTTTACATCCGGCAAAACAACCGCTCGCACTTGGATACAGTGTGGCGCATGGGACATTGGCCTCGGGAGCTCGGTCGAAATGGCACAGGCTGACGTCCGCAGAGGTCTACTACATTCTCGCAGGCCGTGGACGACTGACCGTAGACGATTCGGTCGTCGCGGTAGAAACTGGCTCCGTCGTGTATGTACCTCCGGGTGGAAAGCAGTCCTTGGAAAATAATGGACCCACTGCCATCGAGTTCCTCTGTGTGGTCGATCCAGCTTGGCGGTCAGAGGATGAGGAAGTCCTAGAGTAGAGATTTTGCGGTCATGACTCACAACGAGGGAGCGTAATCTGTGAAGGCGAAGATTGCCGTACTAGCCGGTGATGGAGTGGGTCGGGAGATCGTCCCTGAAGCCGTGAAGGTGTTGAAGGTTGTGGCCGAAAAGTTCCAGCACACCTTCGAGTTCCTGTCCGGTGATGTCGGCGGACAGGCCATCGATAAAGTGGGCGTGCCGCTTCCTCAGGAGACGCTGATCCTGGCAAAACAGAGCGATGCCGTTTTGCTTGGCGCGGTCGGCGGTCCCAAGTGGGAAGGGCTGGAGTACAGTTTGCGTCCGGAGCGCGCGCTGTTGGGATTGCGCGAACACCTGGGCCTCTATGCGAATTTACGGCCGGCGAAGTTGTACCCGATGTTGGCAGATGCCTCCACTTTGAAACGTGAGGTGATTGAGGGCATCGATATCCTGGTCATTCGGGAACTGACCGGCGGCATCTATTTCGGGAAGCCCAAAGGTATTGAGAAGCTGCCGAACGGGAGCGAGCGAGGTATCAATACCGAAGTCTATACCACTGAAGAAATCCAACGCATTGCGAAGGTCGCCTTCGAGGCGGCAAGGAAGCGTCGGAAAAAAGTGATGTCTGTTGATAAAGCCAACGTTCTGGAGTCATCTGAGCTCTGGCGTCGTGTCGTCAGCGAGGTCCACAAGGATTATCTGGATGTGGAGTTGAGCCATATCTATGTCGACAACGCGGCCATGCAACTCGTGCGCAATCCTCGGCAGTTCGACGTGATGCTCTGCAACAATATATTCGGTGACATTCTCAGCGATGAGGCTGCGATGTTGACCGGCTCCATCGGCATGCTGCCGTCAGCCAGTATTGGAGCGCAGGTCGGACTGTTCGAGCCGATTCACGGCAGCGCGCCTGACATTGCCGGAAAGAATGTGGCGAATCCTATTGCCACGATTGCTTCGGCGGCTATGATGCTGTCCTATGGGTTCAAGTTGGATAAGGAAGCAGGCGCTATCGAGCAGGCAATCGTGAAGACACTTGATCTCGGTTATCGCACGAAAGATATTCATAGTCCGGGTACTCGCCTTGTCAGTACGACGGAAATGGGTGAGGCCATCCTGCGAAACTTGAACTAAACATGCACTCCAGACAGATGAGCACCGAACTCAAAGCTGGATCGATTCAGACTGTGGCCGGAACCGGAGACAATGGATGGTCCGGTGACGGAGCTATAGCCCTCGCGGCTTGTCTGAATGAGCCGAAGAGTCTCACCCTCGATGCAGAGGGAAACCTGTTCATCGCCGACTCGGAGAACTGCGTGGTTCGGAAGATCGACAGGAAGACCAACTGTATCAGGACAGTCGCGGGGTGCACCCAGGGAGTGGAGTCTGGAGCGAAACCCGCCTTGCCCGATTCGGCGGCTGAACGAACGGATGACGATCCTTTTGCGGAAGGCGGCATGATCAGTTCGCACGCCTTTACACAACAGACTGATCTGAGCGGAACCGTGCGTTATGTTGTGGCCGGTACAGCGCCGGCCAAGCGTTTCAGCGGCGACGGTGGCCCCGCCGATCAAGCGCTGTTGAATTTTCCGACAGCGGTGGTGGTTGATGGGGCAGGGCATCTCTACATTGCAGACACGCTGAACCATCGGGTGCGGCGGGTGGATGCAGTGACAGGGGTGATCACGACGGTCGCAGGCCTGGGCCAACCTCGGAATTCCGGGGACGGAGGATTGGCCGTGGAGGCCGGATTGAATGAGCCGGCTGCCTTGGCGGTAAGTGACAGAGGCGTTCTCTATATCGCCGACCAGAGTAATAATCGAGTCAGGGCGGTGGATTTGGCCACGGGAATGATTCGTACGGTCGCAGGGACCGGAACGGCTGCCTATAATGGAGATGGGGTGGCTGCGACGGAAACCGGTCTGGCCGGTCCCGGTGGACTGGCGCTTGCGCCAGATGGCACGTTATTCATTGCCGATAGCTTCAACGGACGGATTCGTGCCGTTGATCCCGTCACCGGTGTCATCAGAACCGTGGTGGGCGATGGCGGTGAGTATCGGTACCAGGGGCCGGATGAACCACCCAGTCGCAGTCTGTCTCGGCCATCGGGGATTGCCTTGGATGAACAAGGGAATCTCTTCTTCACCGATTCGGACAATCATCTGGTGCGGCGGTGGGATCGGGCCACGGGGCGGATTGATCGCATCGCCGGCATCGGTGTGGCAAACTATGGGGGCGATGAGGACGTAGCCCTTAAGGCCAGCTTGAATTTTCCATTTGGGATCGTCGTGAATCGCGGGGGGCACCTGCTCGTAGCGGATACGTTCAATCATTGCATTCGCGAAATCGCCCTCTAGGTAGGAACAGGGGTTATGTTGAAAAAGAAATCAGGGTACGTCGTGGCGGTGGTCGGGGCAACCGGAGCGGTTGGAACAGAAATGATCGAGGTGCTTGAGGAACGAAAATTTCCCGTCACACGCCTGGTCCCGCTCGCATCCACTCGTTCTGCCGGTGGTATGGTGACATTTGAAGGAAACGAGCTTCCCATTGAGGTGTTGACGAAGGACTCGTTTGAGGGCGTGGACATCGCGCTCTTTTCCGCCGGAGCTGAGCTCAGTCGAGAGTTTGCTCCGATCGCGGTGAAGGCCGGGGCAGTGGTGATTGATAACAGTGCCGCCTGGCGGATGGCTCCTGAGGTGCCGCTCGTGGTGCCCGAGGTCAATGCCCACGACATTCAACGGCACAAGGGCATCATCGCCAATCCCAATTGTTCAACGATCCAGATGGTCGTGGCGTTGAAACCTCTGCATGATGAAGCCAGGATTAAGCGGATTGTCGTGACGACCTTTCAATCCGTTTCCGGCACGGGCAAGGACGCCATGGACGAGCTGATGACGGAATGCCAAGACCTCTTGAGCTTTAAGGAGGCGAGTCCCAAGGTGTACCCCTATCAGATCGCCTTCAATTGCTTGCCACAGATTGATGATTTCCTCCCGTCGGGATATACGAAGGAAGAGATGAAGATGGTCCATGAGACAAGAAAGATCATGGGCGATCAGTCGATTCATGTGACGGCGACGACGGTGCGCGTTCCGGTCTATGTCGGGCATTCGGAAGCCATCAATATTGAGACAGAGCGGAAGTTATCGGCCAACGATGCTCGCGCCATTTTGTCGATCGCGCCAGGGGTACTGCTCTATGACGATCCGGCACACAAGATCTATCCCATGCCGTTAGAGGTTGCTGGGAAAGACGAGGTCTACGTTGGCCGCGTTCGTGAAGACGAGTCGATCGCCAACGGGCTCAATCTGTGGGTGGTGGCGGACAACCTGCGCAAAGGGGCCGCCCTTAATGCGGTGCAAATCGCAGAACACTTGGCCAAGGCTGATGACTGACTGGGGGAGCCTGGGTAAATTCTTCATCGGACTTGGGCTGTGCGTGGTGTTGGTCGGTCTGCTGCTGCTAATCGCAGACCGTGTTCCAGGATTAGGGCATCTCCTGGGATGGTTTGGAAAAGTGCCCGGTGACATCTCTATACGACGAGACAACTTCAGTTTCTGGTTTCCTCTCGCATCCAGTTTGCTCCTCAGCGTCATCTTGAGTCTGGTTTTCTCTCTAGTAGTATGGATCTTTCGCCGGTGAAGCAATTGAGGAATGCGGTCTGCCGTGCCATCGCGGCGGGAGCATGCCTGCTTTGCCTATGCTCTGAAGTCGAGGCCGCACAGTCGATCCGCGTTCTGCTCTCGGCGGATGTGTCACAGCTCGATATCCGTGGAGATGGCGCATTGTGGGTTGCGGATATCAAAGGCCATGGTCAGGCAATGCGTGGGTCGATCCAGGTCGCGGTCGCTGGAACAGGGTTTCTGATGAATGGCGTCCGCATGCAGACGGAGCAGTTGACGCTGCATGGCGGAGAACGAGGCCTCACGCTGACGTTTCCACGGCCCGTTCGGAGGCCTAGCGGCAGCGCAATATTATCGGGCGACTCCGGCACGGAGATATCGCTGAGCGGCATCGTCCATCTTGTGCGAAGAGGCAAGGGGTTTCTGGTCATCAATCGTGTGGATCTCGAGGAGTATGTTAAAGGGGTGGTTCCTGCCGAGGTCAGTTCGGCCTGGCACCCAGAGATGCTGAAAGCGCAGGCGGTCGCAGCTAGAACGTATGCGCTCTACCAACAGATGTTGAGTGCCAGACGTGATTACGACGTGGCGGCGACGATACAAGACCAGGTCTATCGTGGGAAGCAGGGAATTGATGCCGGGATTCTGCGCGCGGTCGATGATACCCAAGGGTTGGTTGTGACCTACCAGGATGCGCCGATCTATGCTGCTTTTTCATCGACTGCCGCCGGGCTGACCGAAGATGCCATGAATGTGTGGTCGAAAGAGTATCCCTATCTCAAGGGAGTGGAATGTCCTTTCGACCTTGCATCGCCCTACTATCAATGGAAGTCCTCCTTCAAAGTTGACACGCTTGAGCAGAATTTACGACAGCAGGGATTTTCCGTGGGGACGATCGCGACGATGACGCCCTTGTCGTTTAGCCGGGGAGGACGAGTGGCGAAGCTGCGCATTCTCCATTCCGGTGGAGAGTTGGTTCTCCGCGGAGAAGAGTTGCGAAAAGCGGTCGGATATACCATCATTCCGAGTACGCAGTTTGCCATCGAATCTATCGGACGAGACGTGGTGCTTTCCGGGTTCGGCGCGGGCCACGCTGTCGGCATGTGCCAGTGGGGCGCGAAAGAACTGGCTGAGCTGGGGTATCCCTTCTCGACGATTCTTCGATACTATTATCCGGGTACGGAATTGCAGAATATGACGCTGACGAAACCTCCGACCCCTCCGTCTTCCTGATGCAGCTCTCCGAATTCGATTTTCCTTTTGACTCCTCGCTGATTGCCGCTTATCCCAACCTCCCGCGTGATCACGCCAGACTGCTCGTTTTGCGGCCTCTCGATCGTTCGCTCGCCCATCGTCGCGTAGACGAGTTGCCCGATCTTCTTCAGCCTGGCGATCTCCTTGTCGTGAACAATACCAAGGTGTTAGCCGCACGCGTGGCCGGACGGAAGCATCCTTCTGGCGCGGAGGTCGAGATCCTGTTTGTGAAGGACCTAGGCGATGCCATCTGGGAAGTGTTGATCAAGGGGACGTTTCGGCCCGGACAGGTGATTAAGATGGGCGCACAGGCCTCTGCCGTGGTGGTCGAGCGTGGCGCAACTAGAACGACGGTTCGGGTTGAGAGTCCGATTCAATGGTCTGAATGGCTGCGACAATATGGTCGCATGCCACTTCCACCCTACCTGAAGCGCGCACCGACTGACCAGGATCGAGAATGGTACCAAACTCTGTTCGCGCAACATGAAGGCGCTATTGCGGCGCCGACGGCCGGACTCCATTTCACGCCGGAGTTGGTGGCACGGCTGCAGCAACGAGGGATCGGTCTCACGACTGTCACCCTCCATGTTGGTGTCGGGACCTTCAAACCGGTGACGGTCGATAAGATCGAAGACCATCGGATGGGTGCTGAATGGGTCGAAGTCGGAGCGGAGGCGGCTCTGGCCATCGAACAGGTCCGAGCGACAGGAGGACGAATTGTGGCGGTCGGCACCACGGTCGTGCGTGCGCTCGAAACCGCAGCACGCGCGACCGGTGAGCTCCGGCCCTATCGAGGAGAGACAGATCTGTTCATGGTACCCGGCTGTTCATTCAAAGTGGTCGACGCCCTTCTGACGAATTTTCACTTGCCTCGTACCACGTTGCTGATGCTGGTCTCTGCATTGGCCGGGACAGAATTTCTTCGACAGGCGTATGCAGAGGCGGTTCACGAGCGGTACCGCTTCTACAGTTATGGTGATGCGATGTTAGTCCTCTCCGCCACAAAGGAATAAAGAGGCAAGGGGTCCGGACTGGTTTGCGTTGTGACGAGTGGGCCGGCTACAAGAGTTCGCGGTGAATCGTGATCGGGAGTGTGCCTTTGAGCGATTCAGTATAGGCCATCAGAGCGCGTTGCTGTTTCTGAAAGAGGACGTCCTGAATGGCACGGTCCTTCGCGGTAGAGGCTTTCGCAGGATCTGATTCCGTTTGCCGTAGCGTGAGGGCTTGCGCCTCGGCAAGCTCGGCAGGAGTAAGGGCGACGGCATCGCGAATGACCATGCGCGCTTTGTTGCTGAGCACTTCTTTCGCTTCCATCGCCTCGAAGATCGCGGGCGTGAGATGATTAGCAGATAAGAGCCGTTGGTAGATCTCCGGATCGAATGTGCCGTTCTTTTGAAAATCAGGAATCTGCATGATGACTTCCCGCAGGTCGTCATCCGCCACCGTGAGACCCATGTTCTTTGCTGCGATGAGCCAGGTCCTGT
>JBBRRM010000041.1:0-12686 GCA_038275915.1 Nitrospirales bacterium | reverse complement strand
TGATGCAACGGATCTTCCTGCTCGATTGGCGCTTGGTCTGGTCATGCTGCTGCTGGCGCTCATCGGCGGTCGTGTGACGCCCAGTTTCACGCGCGATTTCCTGACCGAGCAGGGCATGACCGAGCAGCCTGCGCCGTTTTCCGCTATCGATGGTCTGTCGGTTGTGTTCGTCGGCATCGCTGCCGTCGCCTGGATTGTTCAGCCGCAGGCCATGATGACGGGATGGATGTTGGTGGGTGCCGGGCTAGCCAATCTTGGCCGCTTGTTGCGTTGGTATGGCTGGGTCACCTGGCGTGAGCCATTGGTGGTGATCCTGCATCTGGGTTATGGATGGCTGGCGCTGGGGATCCTCGCAATGGGAGGCGCGATTCTCGGATGGGGGCTGCCGGCGACCGAGGCCCTCCATGCACTCACCACGGGAGCCGTGGGGGTGATGACGCTGGCAGTCATGACTCGCGCGAGCCTGGGTCATACGGGACGCCCTAAGCATGCGGGACCTCTGACGGTCTGCATCTATCTCTTGGTCAACCTGGGTGCGATGCTGCGGGTGTTCGGGCCGTCTGCTGATCACGCGACGAATCTCGTTCTTGGTTTGGCTGCGATGAGCTGGAGCGGCGCCTATCTGTTGTTCTGCCTGGGTTATGGCCGGTTTCTCCTTCGTCCGAGCCTCAACGAGTGACGATTGTGGTGGGCAGGAGGTTGAGGTCGAGGTTGAGGTTGAGGTGGAAAGAAGATTCGATTCGCATCTTCTGAACCTGAGCCTCAACCTCAACCTTCCACCCACGCTGGAGGACTTTTTCAGCATCCGACCAAAAGGCGAAATATGTCAAAGATAGACTTTACCCAAACACTCGCTTCGGGCCTCGGGGCCTATACTAGAAACGTCGGACAGTGGTGGGTGCATAAAACGCGGAATGCGGCTCATGCGGCAGCCTATGTGAATATTGCGGACCATGTGGCCCGGAACGCGCGGGGGAAGGGCGGGCTGATCATCGATTACGGCTGCGGCCCGGGTCATGTCATGAAGCGGCTCGTCGATCTGCTTCCAGCCTGGAACTTCCTCGGTCTCGACGGCTCGAAGGTGATGCTGCATGGTGCTGAGACGTGGGCCCGCACGACGCGAAACGGCCGTGCACCATCCATTGAATTCCGCGTGGCAAAGCTCCCTGACTTTTCCGTCACCACCCCGAAGGCGGACCTCATCGTCTTCACTTTCCCCAATATCGTGACCGTGGCCCGCGAGCGTCGTGCGTTTGAGGAGATCTTCCAAAAAGATCGGGCTCTCGCCGGGTTCCTAGCCATGAAACAGAAGCAGGGGGAGGACGTGGAAGCGCTCTACGATTCCTTGTTCATGAGCAGAGTGGTTGCGAGGAATCTGCATTTCTTGCTAAAGAAAGGGGGATTGTGCCTTCGCGTGGATTACAGTCAAGGCGCGAGAGAGGAATTGGGCCAGTTCGACCAGTTGTCTACATTGTTCGAAGAGGGGTCGCTGAGCGCGAAACAGTCTCGTTTGAAGCCGCAGAAGTTCTTCGAACTCATCTATTCAGAGTACTATCCGTCGGCGGTCATCCGGGATGTGTATGACCAGACGATGGATAAAGATTTTCTTGAGGGCGGTTATCTGGTGAGCCTACTCCAGGCGATGTAGTCAGAAGCGTGAAGCGTATTTCGCAAGCCGAGGCAAGATCGACTGCGAACGACGAGAGATGAATGCCGCGTATGTTCTCATTATCCAGGCAATGAGTTGACAGGCTTGATGACAAAAAAGTAGCCTGGCACCGTTTCCCGTTTCGTATTTACCTCGCGGATACATCCCATGATTGAGCCTGAGATCACCAAGCCGGATACCGGAGAGCTGATTCGTAAGCTGCACGAGCGGCCACAGATGCCCCTGGCGGAATGGCTGCGAGCCCCTGCGCATGTCCATTACGAAGCGTTTCGGATGACCGATCCCCCGCTGCAGCGGCCGGCGAGTCGTGACGAGTTCAAGTCTCTCCTGGAGGCCTTCAAGATCCCTGCGGATGCGATGGTCGTGCATGACGCATTTGGCTATGGCGTCACGACGGCGGCGACCGGCGATCGATTGATCGTGATCTGGCAAGCGCATACTGAGTACTACAGTTACCAAATTTGGCATATTCCCTTCGATCAGGCCGGGGGAGTGGCCTTCGGTCCGATGACCTTTCCGGACTATCGGTTCCCCGTCACGCCGCTCGGGGTGGAAGTCTGCCGCCTGGATATCGTGTTGATGGATGAGCCGTTGCCACCCAGTGAGGTGCTGCGCCTGCAGTTTCCAGGGCCTGTCATGTATGGCAGTGGGATTCTCGATGACCAGACCGCATTGGTGACCAGCTTTACGCCTGACGAGTATGGACGGGAGCATTATTGGGTCAGCGTGGGGTCAGCCAGATCCTGCCGGTCTCACCTGAAAGACATCGTCGATGCCATTGTCAGGATCGAAACCTATTACCACTTGCTGCTCATGCAGAAACCATTGTTTTCGGCCGCCATCGATCAGGCCTACAAGTTTGAGCAGGTGCACTTGAAGCAGCGGGAAATCATCACCGAACATATCATCGGCCACGCCGATTCACAGACTCTCCAACGTTGGCTCAATGGGCTTACGCATGACTTGCTCAAAACCAGCCGGCTCGCCGGGAAATTACACTTCGAGCTGTCTGCCTCTGTGCCTTACGACAAGATCGTGCATCGTACACTGGCGTCGCTCGATGAGCGAATACTCCCTCAGTACCGCCCGCTGTCCGACTATGTCCTCAGCGGAATCACCGGGTTGACGGAGGGCTACCAACAACTGTTGAAGCGGATAGATACGCTCCGCAGCGGCTCTGAAGGCATCATTTCCATCATTCGTGCACGCATCGACCTCACGATTCAATCCCAGAACCTGGCGCTTTTGGCCAGCGTCGACAAGACGACGAAGAGCCAGGTCATTCTCCAGCACACGGTCGAGGGGTTGTCGGTCATTGTGATTGCCTACTATCTCAGCGGACTCATCGGCTATATCTTCAAGGGATTTTATGAGATGGGGTGGCTTCGCAACGCGAATATTGCCGCGGCATTGTTCGTTCCGATCGGGATCGGTCTCGCATTTGCGATTATGAACTTCAGCCGAAAACGCCTCCACAAGAAACTCTCCGGCGAATCTGCGCCTTCCGACTCAGAGAAACCTTTTCCATCAGAGAAGCCTCAGACTTGACCGCGGCCATGCATAGGTTGATCGATGCGTGACCTTGCACCTCATGCCTGTGACCTGAGAGAGGCCTTGCAGTTATCTGTCGGAGGATCGGTCCGGTGCGGAAGCTCCTGCAGATGATAATCCGGATGTGCGCTCGCCGAAAATCATTTCCTGTGGGCTGCGATTTCCCTTATAGTGTGACCGGATAGGGGATGGAGTCCCCCGAATAACCGCCCTGCTGGGCTGATGACTCCTACGCCACGGGTCGTGGCTGCGGAGTGGTCATGTGTGAGGCGATACCCGCTGCAAGCGGTATGTGTGCTGGCACATTTGCCTCGCACGGTTCATCGAGGAGGACTCCCATGGAACAACTGTTTACGATCGCATCCCTCTGGCTCGCGCTCGCCGTCGTTTCCGCCCTGATCGCTTATCATATTCGGATCTCCATCGCCCTGGTCGAAATCTGTGTGGGAGTGGCGACTGCCGCCGTTCTTGCCTGGCTTGGATATGCCGAGCTCCTCGGCGCCAATCAGGAATGGATTCGTTTTCTGGCTGCTACCGGAGCGGTATTTCTGACCTTTCTCGCAGGGGCGGAACTCGATCCCGATGTGCTCCGCACAAAATTGAAGGAAGTCACGGTGGTCGGACTGGTCAGCTTTGCCGCGCCGTTTCTCGGCTGCGCCGCAGTCGCCTACTACCTGCTCGATTGGAGTGCCCAGGCGAGTTGGCTCTGCGGTGTCGCCCTTTCGACGACCTCCATGGCCGTGGTATACGCCGTCATGTTGGAAACCGGATTCAACAAGACCGATTTTGGCAAGGGCATCCTGGGCGCCTGTTTCATTACTGATCTGGGAACGGTCATTGCCCTGGGCCTGTTATTTTCACCCTTCACCTATAAGACGGTAATATTTATCGTCGTCACCGCTGTCGTGCTGGGGTCGCTCCCCACAGTGACCCATTGGCTCACTACGGTGTATGCACACCGGACCGCTGCGATCCGAACGAAATGGATCATGCTCATCCTGTTTGGGTTAGGCGCGCTGGCCCTGTGGTCCGGCAGCGAGGCGGTCCTCCCGGCCTACATTGCGGGCATGGTGTTAGCGGGCAGCGCGGCGAGAGATGCCCACTGGATTCGACGGTTGCGAACGTTGACGGTCGGATTTCTGACGCCGTTCTATTTTCTTCGAGCCGGAACGCTGGTGTCGTTGCCGGCGTTGGTGGCAGCCCCCCTCGTATTCGTCGCTCTCCTGGTGGGGAAGGTGATCTCGAAGATATTCGGTCTCTATCCCGTCATCGCCCTCTTTCGGGGTGATCGGAATGAACGGTGGTATTACACCCTCATGATGTCGACAGGACTCACGTTCGGCACGATCTCATCCCTCTTCGGTCTCTCGCACGGGATTGTATCCCAGGAGCAGTATTCATTTTTGGTGGCGGCGGTCATCGCGAGTGCGGTGGTGCCGACGGTGATTGCAGGGGTCATGTTTCTGCCCCGGCATCTCTTGCCGGAGCCGGACCGGCGAGCCAAGCCGCGCGTCAACGGGTTGAGCGACGAAGGCTGAGGCTCCTTTCATTTGCTGGGCTTTCAAGACGAGGACTCTTGCACGATGCCGGTCATTGCTTGACGTTGTTCTTTCGTCTGGATAGGCTGTTGTCATGACTTGGGAGTCGGACGTGACGTTCCAAACCGCGTCTGCCAATGTCTGTCATCTCTCAATGAGGTAGGTACCCATGATTTTCGTCACCGGCGGTGCCGGCTATATCGGCTCACATACCTGCGTGGAGTTGCTCGACGCAGGCAGTGATGTCACGGTTTTCGATAATTTCTCGAATAGCCATCCCGAGGCATTGGCGCGGGTTGAGCGTCTCACGGGGAAAAAGGTGCGCCTGGTGCGCGGCGACATTCGCGACCGCATGGCATTGGTCACGGCCCTGCGCGAAAGCGCAGCGACTGCAGTGATTCACTTCGCAGGACTGAAGGCAGTGGGGGAGTCAGTTGAAAAGCCGCTGGCCTATTACGACAATAACGTGGTCGGCACCCTGCGCCTGCTGGAGGCGATGGGCGAATGTGGCGTGAAAACCATGGTGTTCAGTTCCTCCTGCACTGTCTACGGCGATCCGGTCAGGCTGCCGCTCACTGAAGATCACCCGCTCTCCGCCACCAATCCCTATGGCCGCACGAAGCTGATGATCGAGGAGATTTTGCGCGATCTACACTGCAGCGACGCTTCCTGGCGGTTCGGCATTCTGCGCTATTTCAATCCGGTGGGCGCCCATGTGAGCGGCTCGATCGGGGAGGACCCTCAGGGTATTCCTAATAATTTACTGCCCTACGTCGCTCAAGTGGCAGTGGGGCGACGAGATTATCTCAATGTATGGGGCAACGATTACCCCACGGCGGACGGAACCGGGGTGCGGGACTACATCCATGTCGTGGATCTGGCCCTCGGGCATCTCAAAGCCCTGAAAGCGCTGGAGCAATCGCAGAAGAGAACCGAATGTCTGACCGTGAATCTGGGCACGGGCACCGGTTACAGTGTGCTGGATATCGTGCGCGCGTTTGAGCAGGCAAGCGGACGCTCAGTTCCATACAAGATTGCGCCCCGGCGTCCCGGCGACATTGCTGCGTGCTATGCTGACCCTCAACGCGCGATTCAGTCATTGGGGTGGCGAGCAGAGCGCGGGCTTGGTGCGATGTGCGCCGATGCCTGGCGCTGGCAGAGTGCGAATCCTGACGGATATAAGGGTTGATTCCAGTCGGTCATCACTGCGACCCCTCCGTTGAATGACTCTTCAAATCCTCGCGGCACTCGCTGAACAGTCTTTCCCTTCGTGCTTCCCCAACTCTGACGGACGTGGAGCCAATGCTTGGCACCAGGCTTGATAAGGTAGGCCATGTCCATCACGCCTTTTATTTCTTGTCCTGCCACCGGAACAGCGTTCATCGGTCGTGAAGGCCTCGTCAGAAGTCTGCGGACGCGCATTGTCAAGGGCGAAGCGCTGGCGGTGATCGGCGGACCGAAGCTTGGGAAGACCTCACTGATTCGCACCGCGCTGACCGGACTATCTGACCGGGTTGTGATCGAGCAGGATCTTGCCACAGACCCTTCCCCAAGGTTCGAGGTGCTTCCAGGATCACTTGTGGTCCTGGACAACCTGGACGCCCTCGAAGATTCGGCGATCGAATCTCTGCTCACCTATCTCTCGACGAAGGGAGTGTCCGGCCTCGTGGTCACCGGTGGGCGTCGTTTGCGGAATGTGTTAGGCAAGTCCGGGACCGCAGCCGGGATGAGCTTTCGTCTGTACCCGCTTTCGGTCCTTCTCGATGGAGAACTGCGACGGTTGATCGGTACGCACCCGCCACTCCCGCTGGCAACATGGACGGGCAACCATCCCTACTTGACCAAGCTGTTTCTCCATTATGGAGACCGCGCCTTTGATGCCGGGCGATGCCAGTGGGAGCCGTTCCTCCGGCATCTGGTTGCCGAAGTCGGAGTAGGCCAGGAGCGTCGCCTCCTCTCCTACTTAATCGACCGAGCGGCACCAGTGAATCCCGCCCTGGCTGGGTCCGACACTGGCATCCGGGACATCAAGGCGGTTGCGGACACGCTGGTGTATCTGGGTGTAATCAGTCGCTGGATTCGTCATGAGGAGGCCACACTCTTTGCCGGTTGCCGGCTCTTCAATGACTTCCTTGCCGACGGCACTGGAGTAGCCGTGCCGTAATCCTTTCCTGGGGACTTATCAGGGACGAGGAGCGGGCTTCCAGATCTTCGTGATGGGTGCCGCGTCGCTGCTCGCGCCGGTGTGGGAAAGGCCGTAGAGGTATTCAATCGTGCGCAACACATTGCCATGGCTGATCCGCTGGTCGTAGCGGCCGGGTTGCACCATGGGTCCGACGAAGAGCGTGACGATCCGGTTATTTTCTCTCGTATTGTCCTCATCCCACGTTACGATTAACAGACTATTGTGCTCCCCGGCCCAACGGACGTAGCCATCCAGGTGCTCCTGGAGCCAACGGTCACCGGTCTGAACCGTATCAGGATCCAATCCGTGGTGCATGTCGTTGACTTGGTTCGGCACGACGATGCTCACGGTAGGGAGCTTGGTGAAGTCGGTCGGAAAACGGGTCATGGGTACATTGACCGTCGCCGGAAGCCCGTTTGTCGCGCTGTCCTGCCAATTCACCCAGGGATTATGTTTACGCGCATAGAGTCCCGAGATGCAGAGGAGGGAGCCGACCGAGGGTAGGTCTTCCGAATAGCCGGCGAATGTCAGACCCGCCTCCAGCAAGGCGTGCCCCAGATTGGGTGTCGTGAAGGTAAGAGGGCAGGTGTTATCGGTGATGCCCTGCGTCGATCCGGAAAACAGCGCGAGATAATTCGGTTGGCTGGGATGGGTGGCGCCGAAGGACTGGGTGAACAGGGCGCCCTGAGCCGCCAGCGTATTGATATAAGGTGCATGGGGCGAATCAATGATCTGACTATAGGAGTGATTTTCTTCAATCACCATCACAATATGATCTGGTCTGGGGAGTGAAGGAGTGCTGCCGCCCGGCGCCGGGGACGCAGCGAGGACCCATCCGCCCACAGCCAGTGGCAAGACCATCATTCCGATCATGAGTTTCCAGGACATATAAATGTCTACCATTCCCTCAACTTGACTCGCCACAAGGAAAGCATCGGATCACGTGGTCGTCATGCCACCCGCCGGAGGCGATGATCCATCTGCTCACTCGGGGCAATCGATGAGATAGCGTGGGAGGGCAGGCAGGTCGGTGGCGAGTTGTTGCGTGTGGCAGGGAGGAATATCTTCCTTCAATCGCTTCAGGAGCCTCGGAACCTTCATGCTTGGAGGCACTTCGCAGACCCAGAGGTGCGCGCCGGATTCCAATTCTTCGATGTGTCGTTGCACCCGAAATCCTGGATGCTCCATGAAATACGCTGATAAGAATCCTCCGATTGCCTGCACGACCCATGGGTGAGCAGTGACATAACGGTAGCTGACTCGAAGCTCGACCACTTGTATAGGCTCTTGTTCATCCATCGGTGGAGGAGAGTATAGCGTTTATGGCCATGAAACCACAGAATTTCTTGTGTCTGACAACCCGTCCTTGACCCGCTTTGGTTCTGAGTGTAGGGTCCGCGATGCCTGGGTTCTCAGCTCTCTTTTATTGATCGGCACGATCCTGGTGTGACGACTGAGAAACATGAGATCTGCCCAACAGCGTATCGGTTCAGTCTCGCATGTCGCGCCCTGCACACATGTTCTAGCCCGTAGATCCTTCACAAGACACAAGCAGTAGGATACAGATGAACATTGCCATTATCGGTGGAGGACCGGCCGGGCTCATGGCCGCGGAAGCGGCGAGTGCGGCCGGCGCACAGGTCGAACTCTATGACGCTATGGCGTCGGTCGGTCGCAAGTTTCTCCTGGCTGGGAAAGGCGGCCTGAATCTCACGCACTCGGAAACATCTGAAAAATTTCTCTCGCGTTATGGTGCTCGTCGTGCGCAGATCGAGCCGCTGCTTGCGTCGTTCGGACCTGGCGGGCTTCGCGCCTGGGCTCGCGGCCTGGGCATCCAAACATTCGTCGGCTCTTCCGGGCGCGTGTTTCCTGCGGATCTCAAGGCCGCGCCCCTGCTGCGTGCATGGCTTCGTCGATTGCGTCAGTCCGGGGTACGATTTCACGTACGTCATCGGTGGTCCGGCTGGAACGAGCAGGGGGCTCTGACCTTTGCCACGCCAGAGGGAAACCTCTCTGTCCAGGCCGATGCGGTAGTCCTTGCGCTCGGCGGCGGCAGTTGGCCGAAGCTTGGCTCTGATGCTGCGTGGGTGTCGTTATTGGCAGGACGCGGGATCCACATTGCGCCGTTGCTGCCGGCGAACTGTGGCTTTGATGTCGGTTGGAGCGAACATTTTCGGACGAAGTTTGCCGGGCACCCGGTTAAGTCGGTGGCTATCGTGTTGCGTAATCATGCAGGCACTGAATCCTGGCATCCCGGCGAGTTCGTGATCACGGAGACCGGTATGGAGGGTGGGGTGATTTACGTGGTGTCCGCCTCGCTTCGCGACGAGATCCTGGCGAAGGGAGAGGCGACGTTGCGTCTGGATTTGGCGCCTGACCGCGACGTGCCGCGCTTGACTCACGATCTTTCGAGGCCGCGCGGTAAACGCACCATGGCGACGCATCTTCAGCGGCAGGCCCATATAGAAGGCGTGAAGGCGGGGCTACTTCGTGAAGTGGTTTCGAAAGAGGACTTTGCAGACCCGGCCCGTCTGGCTGCCGCGATTAAATCATTGCCACTACGACTCGTTGCGCCGCGTCCGCTGGAGGAAGCGATCAGTACGGCTGGCGGAGTACCATTCGAAGCGCTCGACGAACGGCTGATGATTCGTGCGTTGCCGGGTCTGTTTTGCGCAGGGGAAATGTTGGATTGGGAGGCGCCAACCGGGGGCTACCTCCTGACTGCCTGTTTCGCCAGTGGACGAGCTGCCGGCACAACCGCCGTCAATTGGGTCAAAGAGAATGGAAGTCGTCAGTCGTAATCCGACGCAGTCGGGATGGCCGCCGGATTCGTCTCGCTATACCACTGCGACGGACAGCTGAACTGCACACCGTCCTCGTTGACACCTCTCCATGCCATCGGTAGCCTAGCATCCAATCCAACGAACATGGTGACGTGTGGAAGATCTCCATCAGCTGGAAATTGTCATTGTGTTGCTGGCCGCCGTATTGGCCCTGACGACAGTCGCAGAAAAAAATCTGCATTCCGTATCCGATTTTCCTCGTGTTGGGTGGGCTGGTCTCGGCGTGGTGCCTGGTTTGCCGACGATCACGCTCCATCCTGATCTGGTGTTTCTGGTGTTTCTTCCGCCCATCTTGTGGGCCGCGGCCTACTTCACCTGCCTACGAGACTTTCGGCAGAACCTCAGGCCGATTTCACTCCTGGCGGTTGGGCTGGTGCTCATCACGACTGCGGGAATCGCTGCGGTCGCCCATGCCATCCTGCCCGGCATCGGTTGGCCCGAGCCGATTGCGTTGGGGGCGATTGTGTCGCCACCGGATGCCGTGTCCGCGACGGCCGTGGCCAGACGTCTGGGCATTCCTCGTCGAGTGGTCACGATTCTCGAAGGGGAAAGTCTTGTGAACGATGCCACGGCCCTCGTGCTGTATCGAGCGGCGGTGGGCGCGGCCGTGACCGGGACATTTTCCCTCGGTGGCGCCGTCCTCGAGTTTATTTTTGCCGCAGTGGTGGGTGTTGCGATCGGAATCGGAGTCGCGAAGCTGTCCCGCTGGGCCCTCTGTGTGACGGTAGACAGCCTCATGCAGATCGGCGTCACGTTGCTGTCGCCGTATATCGCATGGGTGTTGGCGGAGTCGGTGCATGCCTCGGCGGTCTTGGCCTGTGTGGCGGGTGGTCTGCATCTTCGCCAACAATTCAGCGGCGCGGTAGCACCGACGACGCGGCTTCAGGCACGCGCTGTGTGGGACCTGCTGATCTTTATTCTGAACGGGGTGATTTTCATTCTGATCGGCCTTCAATTGAGCGCATTACGCGCGGCTATTCCGGTCGGAAAGCTCGGACCGCTTCTCATGGCCGGCGCATTGATCAGTACCGCGGCTATTCTTGTACGCCTCCTGTGGGTGCCGTTGGTCGCGGTAATCCCCCGATGGTTGAGCGCCGCCTTACGAGCCCGCGATCCGATGCCTCCCTGGTCTTACATTTTCCTCACATCATGGATAGGCATGCGTGGCATCGTGACGCTGGCTGCGGCCTTGGCTCTGCCGGTGACGACGGCTACGGGAGCCCCGTTCCCATTCCGTGCGGAAATCATTCTCATCAGTTTCGCAGTCATTCTGGCGACATTGGTGCTGCAAGGCCTATCGCTACCGCCTATCATTCGTGCGCTCCACCTGGTGCAAGGGCATGAACTCGAAGGGGAAGAAATGCTTGCACGTGAGCATGCGACGACGGCAGCATTGAGCAGGTTGGATCAACTGGTCACGGAGGAATGGCCGAGGCCTGATCAGTTGGAGCGGTTGCGCGTCGAGTATGGTCGTCGATTGGAACGGTTTGCCGGGGGCGGTTCGAAAGATGGGGAACTGTCGGAACAGGCAGTCAAATCCACCGAGGCGTTTCAACAATTACGGCATGAAACGTTGACGGCGGAACGGCTGGCTCTAATCGACTTGCGCAAAATAGGGGGACCATCAGCGACGAGGTGCTGCATCGTCTGGAGCAGGAATTGGATGTCGAGGCCCTCCGCGAAGGCGTCGGTCAACGGCGAGTGGGATGATTGGTGAGAATGAGGCGTGTTTCTTCGAGGTCAACCGGTTGAGGAGAGGAGTGAAATTTATTGGGCCGCGACCAGTCCGTTGACGGCTCCGATGGATCGGTATTTCTGGTCACGTTGAGACAGTAACTGCGGGAGGGAGAGATCGGTGAGCTGGGAAAGTTGGGTCGTCAGAGATTTGGCCACCCGCTGAGTCATGGCATTGTGGTCTCGATGGGCCCCGCCGAGCGGTTCCGGAATCACTTCATCCACAATGTGGAGGTCGACCAGGTCTTTCGCTGTCATCTTCAGAGCGGAAGCGGCATCGGGAACTTTGGCCGGGTCATCCCACAGGATGGCGGCGCAACCTTCCGGTGAAATCACCGAATAGACGCCATGCTCCAACATGAGGACGCGATCTGAGACTCCCAATGCGAGTGCCCCCCCGCTGCCGCCTTCACCGATGACGATGGAAACAATCGGGACTGCGAGGCGGGACATCACAAATAGATTTCGGGCAATGGCTTCAGCCTGGCCGCGTTCTTCTGCGCCAATGCCGGGATAGGCGCCGGGCGTGTCGATGAAGGTGACGATCGGACGGCCGAACTTCTCGGCCATCCTCATGAGGCGCAGGGCTTTTCGATAGCCTTCGGGGTTCGGCATGCCGAAGTTTCGCTGCATACGTTCTTTAAGGGTTTTCCCTTTTTGATGACCAATGACCATGATCGACCGGTCGTTGAACCTGGCGAAGCCTCCGACGATGGCACGGTCGTCGCCAAACGAGCGGTCCCCATGGAACTCAAGAAAGTCCCTGAATAAATAACTAATGTAGTCGAGCGTGCTGGGACGTTGGGGATGCCGGGCGAGTTGCGTGCGCTGCCAGGGGGTCAGTTGGCTGTAGAGTTCATGCTCGACTTGCGCCAGTTTCATCCGCAGTTTGCGGATATCATCCTGGGGATTGGATTTCCCGGTCGGCGTGGCCGCGAGTTTTTCGATCTTCTCTTCGATCTCGCGGATCGGCTTTTCAAACTCGAGGTAGTCTCGCATAGGCGTATAGATAGATCGAGACTCACGCAGGAGATGGAGGCACCCTGCCAAGAACTGGGGTCTACGATAGCAGAAAGATAGCCCCCTTGCCTAGTACTTCTTCAACGTCAGCTACAAAGCGTTCGCTGGGGGTCACACTCAGGTTAGGAAGGGGTGCCGTTTGCGCC
>JBBRRM010000040.1:0-12783 GCA_038275915.1 Nitrospirales bacterium | reverse complement strand
GGTCATGCGATGCTATTCAGTTCCGATGGTGTTCCTGTCATCTGTCCGGTCCTGACGCCGGAAGAACATTCGGTGAGGCCTGAGTTGGTCGCGGCAATTCATGGGCTAAAGGCAGGTTGGGCCATTGTGGCGGACGATTCGCACGGGAGCCAGAACGCCTTAGTGGGATTCGCTCCGGTCCGCCTCGGAGACAGCTTGGCGCAGGGCAGCCTCGGAGGAAAACAATGGATCACTGTGGTGCGGCAGGATCCCCAAGAGACTTATGCGCCGCTGGGCGAACTCGTAGCGAAAGTGCTGCTCTATGGGTTGCTGGTCCTCGCAGTCCTGGTGGGGACTGGGGTGGTCGTTGCACGCCGTATCGCTCGTCCGATTCAGTTATTACACGACGGGGTGCGTGAAATCGGAAGCGGACGATTGGACCGCCGACTGGAACTCAAGACCGGCGATGAAATTGAAGGCCTTGCCGATGCGTTCAATCAGATGGCGACGAATTTGCAACGCTCGTTTGCACAGGTCGAACAACGCGTGGTGGATGTGCGCCGCCTGGAAGAAAAGTACCGCGATTTGATCGAGCACTCTCCGGAGATGATCTATCAATTGAACAGAAGCGGCCACTTCGTCCATGTGAACAAGACGGGGCTCGAAAAGCTGAAATACACTCTCGATGAAATGCTGTCGATGCGACTCTGGGATCTCGTGCCTCGCGGTGAGGAATCACTCGTATTACAATATCTCGAACGATTGGTGGCCCAGGGGCGCAGTTCGATTGAAACGGTGTTTCTGGCCAAGGACGGTCACCCGATCGATGTGGAGATTCATGCGACAGCGCTAATCGATCAAGAGCGGGGCGGACTGGTGTATTCACGTGCGTTTGTACGTGACGTGACCGAGCGGCACCGGCTCGAGCAACAACTCCAAGCATACACGACAACACTTGAACAGGCCGTCTCCGAGCGGACGCAACAGCTCGTGGCTTCGCAGGCGCGGTACAAGGCATTGTTCGACTTGGTGGCGGACTCGGTGTTTATGGTGGATGCGAATGGTATGATCGTCGCCGTCAATAAACGTGAGGAGCAGGCGTTGGGATATGCAGAGGCGAACGTCGTAGGCCGCAGCCTGCTTGAAGTCGTGCTCTCCGGCTATCACGACGCGTTGCGCGGATGGTTGAGCGACATCATTACGGGGCAGGGGAAAGTGTCCACCCAGGAGATCATGGTGCGCCATGCCGGCGGACTGGAAACTCCGGCCGAAATGGATCTGATCCGGGTCGGGGTGGCTGATCAACTGTTGGTGATGGTGCAATTGCGGGACATTACCGACCGGAAGCGACTCGAACGACAGTTGGAGACGTACCGGGAGGAGTTAGAGGATAACGTCCGAGAGCGCACGCGGGAAATTGAGGAGACCAAACAGTATTTGGAAAATCTGCTCGAGAATGCCAACGATGTCATTTACACCCTCGATACCGAGCAACGGTTTACCTACGTCAACAGTAAGATCGAAGCATGGGGCTATCGGAAAGACGATCTGCTCGGGCGCCCCTACCTCGCCCTGCTCTCTAAACGCCATCGAGGGAGGCGGCTCAAGAGTACGTTGGATATCGGCGCGAAACAGGTCTATGAGGTTGAAGTGGTGACTCGCACGGGAGAGCCGAGGGCTGTTATGGTCAGTGTCTCCCCGTTGCACGCGGTTGAGGGGGGGATCCTGGGGGTGCTGGGTATCGCCCGTGATATGACGGAAACCAAGAAACTGGAGCAGCAAATCAGGAATTCTGAGAAATTGGCTTCTGTGGGAAGACTTGCCGCAGGGGTGGCCCATGAAATCAATAATCCCCTCGGAGGCATCCTTAACTGCCTCTACAATTTGAGGAAGGGAACACTGTCGGCGACCCGGCAAGAAGAATATCGGGTGTCGATGGAAGACGGGGTGCGGCGCGTGCAGAAGATCGTACGTCAGCTCCTCGATTTCTCCCAGCAGTATGAGCCGGAGTTTGCGCTCACGGATATCAATCATGTGGTCGATCGGGTGTTGGTCTTGACGACCCACCTGTTCGTCCCGAACCGAATTATGTTGGAAACCGTACTTGGTCATGGGTTGCCGAATGTCATGGTCGATCGGCATATGATCGAGCAGGTACTGATGAATCTGGTATTGAATGCTGTGCAAGCGATGAAAGACGGAGGGGTGCTGACGATCTGCACATCCGTGGTTGAAGGAATCTGCCTGATTGAGGTTCGTGACACGGGATCGGGCATTCCGGCGGCAATCTTACCGAGGATCTTCGATCCCTTCTTTACGACAAAGGGCGAAGGTGAAGGAACCGGTCTCGGCCTGTCGGTCAGTCTGGGCATTGTCGAACGACACGGAGGGAAAATTCTGGTGGACAGCGAGGTCGGGAAGGGGACGACCTTTACCCTCTGTCTTCCTGTCTCCCGGGAGCGTTCATTGATGGCAAGGGTGTCATGATGGGGCTCAAGATCCTGCTCGTTGATGACGAACCGTTGATGCGCCTTTCGATGGTCGACGGATTGGAAACGATCGGCCATGACGTCGAAGCGGCTGCTACCGGGACTGAGGGTATTGAGGCCATCCGCCAACGACCATTCGATCTGGTGATTACCGATCTGCGGCTGCCCGGCGCAGGCGGGCTTACGGTGCTCAAAGCGACGAAGGAGCGTTCACCCCAGACTGAGGTCGTGGTCATCACTGCTCACGGATCGGTGGAGACGGCGGTTGGTGCGATGAAGTTTGGTGCCTTCGATTACATCACGAAGCCCTTCCAGATGGACGAATTACTGTTGATTGTCGAGCGGGTGGGCCGCGTTGTGACCTTACGGCGCGAAAATCAGGATCTCAAATCGGTGCTGGAAGATAAGTTCAGTTTCGGCGGCATTCTCGGATCGAACAGCCAGATGCGGGCCGTACTTGAGAAGATCAAGCTTGTGGCTGGAACGGATTCGACGACGCTGATTCTTGGAGAGAGCGGAACCGGCAAGGAGCTGGTCGCCAATGCCATCCACCAATACAGTGCCCGAAGCCACTACCCTTTGATCAAAGTCAGCTGTGCGGCACTTCCGGAATCATTATTGGAAGCGGAACTCTTCGGCCATGAGAAGGGGGCGTTCACAGGAGCGCTACGGCAGCGGCGGGGGCGGTTTGAGCTGGCACATCGAGGCACGTTATTTCTCGATGAAATCGGAGAAATCTCACCGGTCGTCCAAGTGAAATTGTTGCGTGTGCTCCAGGAACGGCAGTTTGAGCGAGTCGGCGGGAACGACAGAATCGATATTGATGTGCGCCTGGTGTGTGCCACGCAGAAAGACCTTCGGAAGGAAGTCTCGCACGGGCGATTTCGAGAAGATCTTTTTTATCGGCTCAACGTCGTGCATGTCGTGATTCCGCCGCTGCGTCAACGACAGGAAGATATCATGATCATTGCGGAGCACGTGTTGAAGGCGTGCGCCGGCAAGATGAATAAGACCTTGAAAGGGTTCTCTCCCGTGGCGCGCGAGCTTTTCTTGCGCTATTCTTTTCCCGGGAATGTGCGTGAGTTGGAGAATATGGTTGAGCGTGCAGTGGCGCTAGGACGCGATCGTGACGCCATCCAACCTTCTGATCTCTGCGGGTTTCAGTCCTGCCCATTCACAGGTGGTCTGCCGCAAGAATCTTGTGGATTTTGTAGCGAGGGGCTGACGGGACAGAAGCGAGAGGAACGTCCGCTCACATCGCTGGCGACTGCCAGGGAACAGTTCGAGCGCGAGTATATTGTATCGGTTCTCGGGCGGGTGGAGGGCAGCCGAACCACGGCCTCGAAGATTCTCGGTCTCTCGCGAAAAGCCCTGTGGGAAAAATGCAAACGTTACGGAATTCCTTCGGCCAAGGACGAGCCGGAACAGGCATAAGAATGCTGGAAAAGTCCAGCCAGTGGCATTCTGGTTTCCTACAGCTCTTCGACACGCACCGGAGGATCCGCAAGTTGTCCACAGTCTGCCAGGGCTACTCAGTGCGTTCCGCACCCCCGGCCCACAGTTTCACCGTGCGATCCCATGACGCACTGGCCATTTTCATCCCATCCGGAGAGAGGGTAATTCCGCGAATGCCTGCGGTATGGGCTTTGAGCGTTCTGAAACAACGGCCATTGGACAAGTCCCAAAAACGAATCGTTGCGTCATCGCCGGCGCTGATGAGTACCTTGCTGTCCGGCGTGACGACGAGCGTGCGTACCCAGCCGGTATGGCCTTTCAACGTCCGTCGTTCTGCCACATTTGGCATGTCGAACAACTTAATCGTCTGATCGCGGCTTCCGGTGATAAGCAGCTTGGCATCGGGGGTAAAGGCCATCGCACCGATCCAGTAGTCCATAGGCTTTTGAAAGCCACCATCGTCTTCGACAAAGTACCCGCGTGTCTCACTGGTATCGTCGTCGTCCTCCTTCCAGTGTCCATTATGCAGGACCTTTTCCTCTCCGCTGGGTAGCACTTCCCACAGCTTGATCTTGCCGATATCCGTTCCGCTGGCGAGGTGCATACCGTCGGGAGAAAAAACAACGCAGACCGACCAGTGGTGGTCATACTGATCCTTGCCGAGGAGGGTCATGAGCTCGGTGCCGGTGGTGACTTCCCAGATCTTGATGTCTTTGTTGTGGCTGCCGCGTGCCAACATGAGGCCGTCGGGAGAGAGGGAAAGGCTGACGACATTGTGATCATAGCGTGTGAAGAGGAGCTTCTTCGACTCGCCGGTGTTCGGGTTCCATAGCCGGATCGTACGATCCTCGCTGGCAGTGGCCAACGTCTGGCCGTCCGGTGTGAAGACGACGGATCGGATATCCGCCGTGTGACCCCTCAATGAGCGCAAGAGGCGCCCCGTTTCAATGTCCCAAATGCGGACGAGCCGGTCGACCCCGCCGCTGGCGAGCGTCAATCCGTCCGGCGCGAACGCGACAGACCAGACTCCATGCGAATGGCCTCGATACGTATTCAGCTCCCGTGCCCCGGTCTTCCAGTAGTCGAGGAAATCGACTGGTGCGGTGCCCGTTGTTCCCGACGGTGGCGTGAGCGGGGAGGGGGAAGGGGCAATCGAGGTAGCAGTCTGATCAGCCATGTTCAATAATCCTCACAGGAACAGGGTGAAGCGGCCCACGACGAGAGGCTTGATTGCAAATCGGCGATTCGGGCCAGTATAATTCGTGTCGGCTTGGGGTAATCGTAAGAGAAGCCCCGTCATCAAGTCAAGCGGCGATAAGCGCCGATCCGGGCCTGCCATCAAGGCCTGCCGGCGCCAGACTGGATTGGACGATCAAGGACTATTTATTATGGAACTTCGCTTTCAACCTGCATTGCTGCAAGAGGTCATTGACTCGTTCGTTGAGAAGACCGAACGGGAAGGCGACCCCACCTATTACAAAGAGTTCCACGAACTCGCCGACCCGATCTACGAGAAGTTTACTCTCGATGATCGTGAGAGTGAGTTCAAGAAGCTCTACCAGTACATGTTCGGGACCTGGGGGTTTTCCGATATCATCCGCGATGCCTTCAAGGAATATCCCCTGCTGAAAGAAAGAGTCGGAATCGTGCTCGTCAAGGGGGTACTCAAGGAAGATCAGGAAGGCGTCGATATTCTCAGGAAGTGGGGATCTGTCGAACACGAGATGGCTCGAGAGTTCGAAGAAAAAGGGCTGAAAGGCGTCGGGATTAAGCTCATTCCACGCCGATTCTATGATCCTGCACTTACCCGTTATTGCCGCCATGAGTTGTTGCATATCTCAGACATGCTGGATCCGGTCTTCGGGTATGATCCGGATACCAAAGTCGGTCAAAATCCGGGGGAAGAAACCCTCATTCTTCACCGCTATCGCATTCTGTGGAGTCTGACAGTGGACAGTCGCCTCACGGCCGCCGGCAAGGAGCCGATGCTCAGGAAGGAAGACCGGTTCAAAGAGTTCCGTTCCTGGTATCGTAAAATTCCCGCGCCACAATTGAAGTCAGTCTTCGAAGGGTTGTGGCAGACGAGTTTCTTTACCCACTCGGAATTGATCGAAATGGCTTCGGACACCTTGCGCGTCATGGACCGAGCCGTGGACGTCGAGGGGGGCGAGGTTCCAGAAACAGAAAATAAAGTCATGTTGATGCCGGGATTTCCCTGTCCGCTGTGCCGGTTTCCAACCTATTCTTGGGTCGAGGATATGGGTAATAAGCTCGAGACGTATGTCCTCGACTTCATCCGTGAGAATCATCCCGGCTGGGACATCGAATTCGGGGCCTGTGATCGTTGTGTCGAGGTCTATAAGTTGCGCGCCGACGGCGTGATGTAACGGTTGCACTACTGTGGCTACCGATTCGACATATGGACGACGCGACTTCCTCAAGGACTCTGTCGTTTCCGTTGCGAAAGCGGCACAGGAGTTTGCGAAGCACCAAGAGGTCGTGCCCCAACAACCGGCTCCTCCGCCGGCGCGGACGGATTGGTTGCGTCCTCCCGGTGCCGTTGACGAAGCCCTGTTTTTGGAGCGCTGCACGAAGTGCGGTGACTGCATCAAGGCCTGTCCGTATGGATCTATTACGTTCCATCCGCAGAATGGGACACCGGTGATTTTTGCGGATCAGATGCCGTGCTATCTCTGCGAGGATGTGCCCTGTATTGCAGCGTGTGCCACTGAAGCGTTACTCCCTGTTGAAGGGCGCGAGCACATACGGATGGGTCTCGCCGTGGTTTCGCACCGGGTCTGCACGGCAGGACAAGGGTGTCATGCCTGCGCATCGAAATGTCCCACGGATGCGCTGTCCATGGATTTTGACACACAGCGTCTCGTTGTAACGACGGAACGTTGTGTTGGTTGCGGGTTGTGCGAGCAGGTATGTCGAACGGTGAACGATCGTGTAGCCATTCGAGTCACACCGTTCAGATTGCTGACGCAGTCACTTTCGTGAGGCACAAGAATACAGTGAATGCAAGAGAGAAAGTCGAACCATAAAGGTGCGTAGCAAGAGGGAGAATAATTTGAGAAAACATCGATTTAGATCGTCCCTTGCGAAGGACGAGATCGCGCTTGACAACCACTGTACCTTTACCTATCATACTCGAACCTGTGCCAAAGGTTTGACCTCAAATGCCCGGAAAATTCATGCGGGCACCAGGGTAAACCGAGGAGCTGATTCTCATGACGAGTAAACAGCCGGTGCAAACAAACTCTCCAGCGATGGCCGCGGTCATTCCGACTTCGCCGGCCATCAAAGACTCCCCCGCAGTCGAACGTGCCCTCAATCGCAGCAAGCTCTACCTCCTTGTCTCGTGGAGCCTGCTCTATCCTGAAGACGATGAGTATCTTGATTACGTGCAATGCGGAGAATTCGTCGAGGATGGCCGCGCGGCGATCGACGCCTTGGATGTGGCGCTCGAGGGCATTGGTGGTGAACGCGCCAAACAAAAGTTGGTGTATTTGCGCAAGCAGTTCGACCAGATCGAGAAGGTTGTCGCATCAGAATGTGTCAACTGGCAACTCACCGATCTCCAAGCCGAGCATCGCCGAGTATTCAGCAATGTCATCACCCTCGATTGTCCCCCCTACGAAACCCTCTTCGGAAACGACCACGTGTTCGCTCAATCGCAAGTCATGGGCGACATCGCCGGCTTCTATCGAGCGTTCGGGGTGGAATTATCCAAGGATATCCACGAGCGACTCGATCACTTGAGCGTCGAATTCGAGTTCATGCATTTCCTGGCATACAAAGAGTCCTATTCTCGCTGTCACGATGGAGCAGACAAGACTCAGATCGTCCTGGATGCACAGAAAAAGTTTGTCAAAAATCATATCGGCCGGTGGGTCCCGCTGTTTTGCCGGATGTTGGTCAAGAAAGCTGACTCCGGGTTATACAAGCACATAGCGGACCTCATGGCGGAGTGGATGGATTTCGAGGCCGCGTTCCTGGGCGTCGTTCCGCAATCCTACTCGGAAACTGATTATCGTCCGGCGACATTCAATTCACCGGAAGGTCAGACCTATGAGTGCGGTGCACAGGATCAAGGAAATGAGCTGAGCCTGTTGCTCAACGAAGTTGGCGCGGAATCGTTTATGGATAAAAAGGATCAAGGCAAAGACAATGAAGAGGGGGGGCCGGTCGGAACCGCCTGACATTGTCCGTTTTCATGAGGGTTCCCATTTTTTGTTTGTCAGCAGTTATCTTGGGCCACCGTACTTAATCTTTTAATTGAGAGGAGGAGTAGTCATATGAGAGTAGTGCAGACACACAGCAAGCGTGTGGTGTTTGGCATTCTTCTCTCTGCATTGATCGTTGGCGTCATGCTGACGATCGGGCAGGTCCCGTTGGCTGTCAGCCAGCCGGTTACCATTCCGGCAAAGGCGGTCAAGGGAGCAATTCCAATGGATGGCGCGAACCCGGTGTGGGAAAGCGTTCCTGGGGTAATTGTTCCGTTGAGCGGACAGTTGATCACTACACCGATGCACCCGAATATCTCGGTGAAGTCGGTGTTCGTGAAAGCCATGACCAACGGTAAAGAGCTCGGTCTTCGTATCGAGTGGAATGATCAGACCAAGAACGATACGACCATTGGTCCTCAGGACTTCCGGGATCAGGCCGCCATCATGTTCCCGGTCAGCACGTCAGGGGCGCCACCCTTCCAGTGCATGGGGCAGTCAGGCGGCACCACCAACATCTGGCGGTGGAACGCCGAGTGGCAGAAGGACCTTGGCAAGGATAGTGCTGGTATCTGGGACGTGGACGACCAATACCCCGGCATTTTCTGGGACTACTATTTCGAAGAGCCAGCTGGCGGCGTGACCTATCCGGACCGGATCGGCCGAAGCCTTGGGCCCTTCAATCCTGGCATTTGGTCAGGTAACATTATGTCTGACCCGACGCTGCGCGTGAGTTCGGTCGAGGATCTGAATGCCAATGGCTTCAGCACCTTGACGACCCAAGCGCACCAGGATGTCATCGGAAATGGTGTCTGGGAGCCGGCCGGTTCTATGAAGGGTGGCGGATACAGTGGTCCGACCTGGCGCGTAGTCGTGAAGCGCTCCTTGGAAACCGGCGATGCCAACGATACCCAGTTCAAGGCGGGAATGTCTGTGCCCATCGCTTTTGCGGTGTGGGATGGTAACAACGTTGAACGCAATGGCATGAAGGCGCTCTCCACCTGGTTTACCCTGAAGCTTCAGTAGGGAAACTGGTCTCTGGAGAAGCCTCCTCTTACCTCTAAGGGTAGGGGCGACCGCGAAGTGAGAAAACCCCAGCCAGGCGTCAGGCCTGGACTGGGGTTTCTCTTTTTACATAGTCGAGCACGATTCACTACCCATCCCCAATCGGTTAGTACCGGAAACGGGACTGCAAGGGTTGCATTTGGCTGAGACCGGAGTGTATAAAACAGCATCCGCATTTATTAAGAAATCATCTTATTTTTCCTCTCAGTTGGTGGTGATTTAGCATGAAGGTTTCACTGCTCTTTCCTCCAACGTGGCATCCCTCACAACCCTATCTAAGTCTCCCCTCATTGACAGGATTTTTGGCTCAGGGTGGTGTATCAAACGTCTCGCAGCGCGATCTTGGGATCGAACTCCTGGACGGAGTCGTCACCCACGCCTATGGGGTGGAGCTCTATCAGGAACTGATCGATAAACAGCGAGCCCTTGAGCAGGAACGAACCGGTGAATCTGGACCGGGAAGTGCCGAGCATTTGGCGAGAGTTGTGGAGTCGTTGGATCGTTTCCCTTATCTCATTGATCGGATTGAACCGGCCAAGGAGACCCTCCGAGGGGAAGGGTTTTATGATATCGAGTCCTATAAGGAAAGTCTCTTTCTCATCGACAAGTGGCTGGAGGTTATCTCCACGCTCTATTTTCCGACCCGCCTGACAGTCGTCGACAATCAGTTCAGCAGCTATTCCATCTATTCATCAAAAGACCTGATGAAGATCATCAGGGATGAAGCTCAAAATCCCTATATCAAGCTGTTCCGTGACCGCTTCGTCCAGTCAATCGTTGCTGATCAGCCAGACTTGATCGGTGTCTCGATTACGGCCACTTCGCAGATTATTCCCGGTCTCACTCTCTGTCGTCTGATCAAAGAAGCCGCTCCGAACATCCATTTGACTATCGGTGGAAGCATCTTCACCAGGTTGGTCGATAACTTGCGGCGCTGTCCGAGTCTTTTCGATCTCACAGACGATATTATCGTGTTCGAGGGCGAAACCGCGTTGCTCGAACTGGTCAATCAATTGGCCGGCAAAAAGGATTACAGCAAAGTCCCAAACCTCATCTATCGTCAGAACGGGAAGATCACGGTCAATCAACCGTTTTATTCTGAAAATATTAACCAACTGCCGGCCCCCAACTATGACGGCTTCCCGCTCGGACTGTATCTGTCGCCGGAGCCGGTGCTGCCCGTACAATTTTCACGAGGGTGTTACTACAAGGATTGTGCATTCTGCGCCCTCACGCTGGATCACCAAAACTTCAGGCAGAAAGACCCCGGGCGAACCGTTGAGGAGTTGGAGTGGCTCAAACAGCGGTATGGAGCTCAACGCTTCTTCTTTACCGACGAATGCTTCGCCCTATCGCCGACTAAACGATTGTGCCAGCAGGTCATCGAGAAGAAGCTGGATATCAAATGGACCTGTGAGATGCGATTCGAGAAGCATCTGAGCCGCGAGCTCCTGGCGTCAATGCGGGATGCCGGGTGCCTGAAGATCGTGTTCGGATTGGAATCCTTCAACCAGCGCGTGATGGATTTCATGAAAAAAGGGATCAAGCAGGAATGGGTGCGGCGTATTGCCGATGATTGCGTCGATCTGGGCATTGCGGTGCATTGCTACATCATCGTGGGCTTCCCGACGGAAAAGGAAGAAGAAGCTCGGGAGACGATGAATTTTATCGTAGAGAACAAGCGGCTTAACGGATCGTACGGGTTCTCTTGTCAGCCGTGCCTTTTCGATTTGGAAAAAGAAGCGCCGATCATGAGCGACCCGGGCGGCTATGGAATTCGTCGCATCATGCGCCCTTCGGCAGAAGACTTGAGCCTGGGCTTCTTCTATGAAGTGTCGGAAGGCATGACGCCGGACGAAGCGGAGCGCCTGTATCAGCATGTTTATGAGAAGGTGAGCGAAGTCGTGTGCGAATTGCCGTTCAATTACTCGATGGCAGATGGATTGCTATATATCGCGCGAGCAAAGACACAGGAAGTGGGCGTACCACAGCCGGCGGGTTCGTGATGAGTTGTTTCCGCGCGCCGTTGACCCGGTCTTTTCTCAGTGGGTATACTTTACAAGTCTTTCAAGGGTGTACAGAGTGATTGCCACGAATCCCACAATCGATCGTATTACGGGGAAGATCAGTGATCAGTCCCTTCTGTTCCAGTATACGATCAAGCTGGTTCTGCTCGTCTCCTTCTCGGAATTGATCCTGTACCGGCTTGTATCGCGCTTAGGGATGCACCTTAGCAAGTTCGCGCAGACGCATGAATGGATTATCCCAACCTTTACGGCACTGACAGAGGTCGGGCAGTGGTTGCTCAATGTCGTGGCGATACTCCTGTTTCTCGCCCTGGGTGTGGGGGCCATCAATCGCGTGGCCGGGCGCGGGTTTGTGGGATCGAACATGATCGTCGTTCCCTGTGTAGGACTCCTGCTACTCCTGACGGCTGGTTTTTTATTGATCCCGCCCGCTTTTCTGGGCTCTGCGATTTATAACTTCGTGGCATTGGTCGCGTTGATTTGTCTGATGATGGAGTACCTCTCCACGCATACCGAATGGGCGCATCGTGCTATGGGCATCACGTATCTCCTGGGTATCGGAGGCTGGTTGTATTACCAGATCGTGTCTACCACGTATAGTTTTATCGGGACCGTGGCCGCACCTCCCTTCGTGTACGAGGCCCATCGCATGGGGGAAGGGCTCATGGTCTTGTCCAGTATCCTGGTGTTTTGGGCCTATGGGCGGGGCGTCTCATTTTGGACGCGTAATCAGCGGCAGCGCCGCCGCGCCATGTGGTTTTGGGCGACTGCCGGCTCTGTGTTTACTCTGATGCTGTTCCTGGACTATCTGCTCAATCGGTACGACCCTGGGATGGCCAATAACATCCGTAAGGCGGCAGACGGCATCGGATGGATTTTTCAGTTCGGCATGGGCTACACGTTTTTCCTCCCGTTCGCGCTCTATATGACAGGCTTGTTGTGCTGGTCATACACGGTCATTAAGCTACTCACGATGGGGCGAATTGCCGGATATGGTCTCGGGTTGATGTTTATTGCGGGTTATGCGCTCTTGTATTCAAATTTAACGCTGATGGTGGTGCTCGGCGTGATGCTCTTGACCATGGACCGGTATCGGCGGGATGCGGCGGATTCGGCACCTGCGACGAATGCTCCCATGATTAACACTCCGGATACATTGGTGAGCGGACATATCTAACCGACCTTTTTACTAATAGGGAATCGTATGAACGAATCAACCCCTCCTGTTTCTGAACAGAGTCAGGCCGTTGTCGACCCCGGGGATCAGCCGCTGAATCCCGACGAAGAAATCGCCGAGATTGAAAAGCTCTTGGCATCCGAGCCCGACGATTTCCAGGCCCGCTGCCGGTTGGGCGAGTTGTATTTCAGTAAAGGCAGGATGGACGATGCGCTCATCGAGGTGAAGAAGTCGATTGAGATGGCGGAGGGGCTCCGCTCAGAAATGAACCGGTCTCTCGCGATGTACTATTCGAATCTGGGCACAATCTACGCGACGAAGGCCATGACGGACGAAGCGGAAACCGAGTTCAAGCATGCGCT
>JBBRRM010000039.1:0-12813 GCA_038275915.1 Nitrospirales bacterium | reverse complement strand
ATCGTGCTATATCTCAGTATGGCCGGCATTGGAGCCGGCGATGCCGATTGGGTGGGACTGTTGCTTCGCTGGGTCCATTTCCTGGCCGGGATCACCTGGATCGGGTTGTTGTATTTTTTCAACCTGATCAATGCCGGATTCTTGAAGAGCCTGGACGGCCCGACTAAGAACATTGTGATTCCCAAGCTGATGCCCTCCTCGCTGGATTGGTTTCGTCATGGTGCGACGGTCACGGTGCTCGCCGGGATTGCACTGTACTTTTATCTGTACTCTCAGGGTGGGGCAGGCGCGATCGCGCTGGGAATCGGCGGGCTATTGGGCATCATCATGATGGTCAACGTCCACGCGATTATTTGGCCGAACCAAAAGAAAATCATTGCGGCGGTGAGGGCGGCAGCCCAGGGAACCCCGGCTCCGGCGGAAATGGCCCAGTGGGGTCGGACTGCGCTCCTCGCCTCGCGAGTCAACTTTATGTTGTCGATTCCCATGCTCTTATTCATGGGAGCCGGCAGCCACTTCAAGTAAGACCGTTCACGATTGCCGGCGGGAAAGCTCGCCGGCAGTCCGTGAATCCCCTGCTTTTGACATTCATCCCTTCTGCAAAATGCTCAGATGGCCAATATGCCCAGTTTCGTATGGGGCAGTGGCCCTAAGTCGTTGAGATTCAGGCCTATTATCGTGGCTTTGCCTTGACGAATAGCAGCTCGGCACCTTATAGTATCGTTCCTCACGTTGACCCAAATGGTAAGGAAAGGCGCATGACGACCGCAACTGGACCACGTGTTCTTCAGACGCTTGATGGGGCTCCCTGGGATATCGAAGCGTACCGCAAGGTCGGGGGCTACGAGGCCTGGAAGAAGTGCGTTAAAGAACTGAGTGCGAACGATATCGTCGCTGAATTGAAGAAAGCCGGACTCCGTGGTCGTGGGGGCGCGGGTTTTCCTACAGGCATCAAGTGGGAAAAGGTCCTCAATCATCGGGTGAAGGAACACTATTTCGTCTGCAATGCAGGCGAACATGAGCCGGGGACGTTTAAAGACCGGTACTTACTCAAGCAGGCGCCCCACCAGCTCATTGAAGGTTGCCTCATTGCGGCTTATACGGTCCAAGCGAAGGCGGCATTTATCTATGTGAATCATGAGTATCACGAAGAACGAGATAACTTAAAAAAGGCGTTGGCACAGGCGAAGGCTCTAGGGTTTTTAGGTAAGAATGTCTTGGGGAGCGGCATAGATCTCGAACTAGAAGTTTTTGAAGGCCATGGGAGTTACGTGGCCGGTGAAGAAACAGCAATGCTCGAATCCATGCAGGGACGTCCGGCGATGCCGAGACAGAAGCCACCTTTCTACCCGACGGACTTCGGCCTTTATGGAAAGCCGACACTGGTCAACAACGTCGAAACCTTGTGCAATATTCCGCGGATCCTCCTGAAGGGCGCGGGCTGGTTCACGCAGGTCGGCACAGAAAAGTGTCCGGGCACGATGATGTTCTCCCTGAGCGGTGCTGTGAATCGGCCAGGCGTGTACGAGATGCCGATGGGTGTTACGATTCAGGAACTCGTGGACAAGTGCGGTGGGGGCGTGCCTGGCGGGCGCAAGATTAAGGCGGTATTTCCCGGTGGACCTGCGTTTTCGATGGTCACTGCCGATCAACTCGACTTGACGATGGATTTTGATTCATTGAAGAAGGCCGGTACAGGGCTTGGGTCGGCCGGCGTGATCGTGGTCGATGATGCGACCTGCATGGTGGCGCAAACCCTCAAGTTCTCAGATTTCTTCAAGGGTGAGAGTTGCGGACAGTGCCCACCCTGTCGAATGGGGACCATCAATCTTGCCGCACTCATGACCAAGATTGAGCGGGGAGAGGGGACAGAGAAAGATATGGAGAGTCTCCTCCAGGTCTGTGGATTTGTAAAGGGGACGGGCTATTGCACGCTGGTGACCGGAGCTGCAGTGCTGGTTCAGAGCAGTATCAAATTGTTCCGCCACGAGTTTGAGGAACATATCAGATTGCAGCGCTGCCCCTTTCAGCCGGTGGCGGTCGGTGCAACGGTGCATTGAGGGGGGATTCGCGATGCCGCGCGTGACGTTTCTTCATCCTGAGGGCAAGAGCGGAGAGGTTGAGATTAATACGTCGTTGTTGGAGGCGTCGAAGGTTCTCGGGTTTGTGTTGAATAACGATTGTGGTGGGAACGCCTCCTGCACCACCTGTCGGGTCGAAGTGCAGCTGGGTGCGGAGAATCTGTCGGAGATCGACTTTGATGAGCAGGATCTCCTCGATCGAGAAGCCCTGAGTGAACCATGGCATCGACTCGGGTGCCAGGCAAAAGTGCTCGGAGACGTGGTTGTGCTGGTACCTGAGGGCAAGTGGGTTGCGCCCACGACCCAATCAAAGACGCAGGGTGTTGAAATCCGGTAAAGAGATGTTACACTAAGCAATCCAGGTAGGTCTTCAAAGGACAGCCTGGTCACAAGAGGAGGAGCATAATGGTTACGATTACAGCGATTGCGGAACAGAAGATTAAGGAATTGATGGTGGAAGAGAAGGATATTGTCGGCCTGCGGGTCTATGTGAAGGGCGGAGGGTGCCACGGCTACCAATACGGGATGGCCTTCGAATCGAAGATGGCCGATGACGACACGGTGATTGAAAAGGGCGACGTCAAGGTCATCATGGATTCGCAGAGCGCTCCGCTCCTTCAGGGAGCCGAAGTCGATTACGTGGACAGTCTTCAGGGATCCGGGTTCTCAATCAAGAACCCACAAGCGAAGACGACCTGCGGCTGTGGCAGCTCCTTCAGCGCCTAAGGAATTTGCGCTGGAGTGGCGCGAGCTGGTCAGTTGCATGAATGACAGGGGAAGCCAGGATTGTCCGAACACGGCGGCCGGTCCTGGCTTCTCCATTTTTGCGCTGGATGCGAGATGATTACGATGGCACAGGCGAGCGTGACAAGGCGATATCGGTTCTGCGCGGCACACCGGCTGCACACCGATCATCTGTCTCCCGAAGAAAATTGGGCTGCATATGGCAAGTGCAATAATCCCAATGGTCACGGGCATAACTATGTCGTGTTGGTGACTGTGAAGAGCATGGTTTCAACAACGACCGGTGGAGGCGTTGACCTGGATCGGCTGGATCGGATTGTCGCCGACCAGGTGGTCATGCGATTCGACCATCACGATCTCAATCAAGACCCTGAGTTTGCCGATCGCACCACGACAGGAGAAAATCTGGTGCTGCTGATTTGGGATCTGTTAGCGAAGTGCCTCCCCACCGGGCAACTGGAAAAGGTCGGGCTGATCGAAACACGCGACAATTACTTCGAGTATGCAGGGTCGATAAGTCTGACCCCAGGGCTCAGAGAGGGGCGGCATGGCGGCTAAGCAGAGAATCAAGCGGCGAGGTCAGCAGCAGGTCGAAGATGTCGGCGGAAGCAGCAGAGCGGTGGATTTGGATGTGCTGCAATCTCTGGTCACGGAGATGATCCTGGCCCTCGGTGAAAAACCCGGCCGGAACGGGCTCGTGAAGACGCCAGAACGAGTCGCTAAGGCGCTCGCGTTCATGACTCAGGGGTACCAGAAGAATATCGACCATCTCTTAAACGGCGCGCTTTTCCCGATTGAATACGATGAGATGGTCATCGTGAAGGATATCGACTTTTTCAGCATGTGCGAGCATCACTTGCTCCCTTTCTTCGGCAAGGTCCATGTGGGCTATCTGCCTAATAAAAAGGTCGTCGGTCTTAGCAAGATCCCGCGCATCGTGGATACCTTCGCGCGCCGACTCCAAGTCCAAGAACGGCTGACCGTCCAGATCGCCGAAACCCTGAAATCGAAGCTCAACGCCCATGGAGTGGGAGTAGTCGTGGAGGCGCGACACCTCTGTATGATGATGCGAGGCGTCGAAAAGCAGAACACCATCGCGGTCAGCAGTTCCATGTTAGGAGCCTTCCGCAGTCAGCCGCAAACCCGCCTGGAATTTTTAAAGCTCATCCGCCGAGGCAGCGTCGGCGAATCAGACTAGCGAAGAATGCCGTAAAGGCCCTCATTCTTACCGGCTCAACTCCAGCGCACCGAGGGGTGCTTTTCACCATGCTTCGTTTTGCCTCACATAGAGGCTTTACATAGAAAACGTGGCTAGTGCTTTGTCTTCTTCGCAAGTTCGACGGCAAAGGCAGTGACGATCTGATTGAATGTGTCTGGCTGTTCGAGGTTCGAAAGGTGAGCTGCTTCAGGAATGATGGCTAGGCGCGCCGCTGGAATTTGATCGGCCATGAGATGTGCGTCGGACGGTGGGGTGGCCTGGTCCCGCTCGTCGACGATGATCTGAGTGGGGCAGGTGATTTGGCTTAAAAGTAGGACTGAATCGGGTCGCTCTGCCATTGCCATCAGGTCCCCGGCGATACCGCTGATTTGGTTCCCCTCGATCATGGCACGCACCTGTCGGACAAGTTCCGGTTTCGATTGGACAGTTACAGGCGAGAGCAATTTCGGAATCATCATGTCCGCGATGGCTGACGGGCCTTTCTTGTAGGCTGTTTGAGCCATTTGAAATCGTCCGTCTTTTCCTTCGGCTGTGTCTGCCTGAGCTCTCGTGTCGGCCAGGATCAATCCCTTTACGCGATCGGCGTACTTCCGATAAAACGCAAACAGAATGTAGCCGCCCATTGAAAGACCCACGAACAGGGCCTGCTGGATTGCGAGATGGCCCAGGAGCGCGCACACATCGTCCGCTGATTGGTCGAGCGTATAGCGCCGCAGCGGCGCGTCTGATTCACCATGTCCCCGCAGGTCAATCGTGATGACTCGGAACTGTGAGGAGAGGGCTTCCTCTTGTTGTGTCCACATGGTCCGGTTCAGGGGAAAGGCATGCAGGAAAACAATGGGGAGGCCAGTTCCGTCATCGCTGTATGCGATGGTGATGCCATTGACGTGGGCCTGCACCGTTTCCCCCTTTCCGCTGTTCGTAACATTGGCAACGCTTAGGGTCAAGGGTACGTTTGCGATCAAGAGGGCCAGCGTATACAATTTACCAATTTTCGAGGATTTAGATGCCGACTTCACATGATCAGGTTCCCGATTTGTTTGGAACCCCTGAGAGAGAGAAATCCATGGAGGCGGCTCCGTTGGCGGAACGCCTGCGACCCCGTGAGTTTGTGGATTTTGTAGGACAAGACGAAATTACTGGGCCCGAGCGGCCGTTGCGACGGGCGATCGAGGCTGATCAACTCTCCTCCGTCATCTTTTGGGGGCCGCCTGGTTCGGGCAAGACCACACTGGCGCATCTCATCGCGCGCCACACCAAAGCGCAGTTCGTGCCTTTCTCAGCTGTTACTGGGGGTGTTCCTGAGCTACGAGCCATTATCAAAACGGCTGAACAACGTCAGGCTATTAATGGCCAGAGGACCATTCTTTTCGTTGACGAGATTCATCGATTCAACAAGGCACAACAGGATGCCTTTCTCCCTCACGTCGAACGAGGCACGGTCATCCTGGTGGGCGCGACAACGGAGAATCCTTCATTTGAGGTGATCTCACCGCTCCTGTCCCGTTCTTTAGTCATTGTGCTCAGGCCGCTCTCGGATGAGGCACTGGGCCAGATTCTGGATCGCGCGCTCGCGGACCCTGCGATGGGGTTGGGGAAGTGGAAGGCCCGCTTGTCATCCGATGCCAGACAACGATTGACTGCGTATGGTAACGGCGATGCAAGGGCGCTCCTGACCGCACTGGATTTTGTCGTGAAGCAGCAACCGGCAGGGTCCGACGGCACGCGTGTGATCGATGGCGCAGCGTTGGAAGCCGCGTTGATGAAGAAATCAATCCGGTACGACAAAGCAGGCGAAGAACACTACAACGTCATCTCCGCTTATATTAAAAGCCTCCGGGACTCCGATCCTGATGGTGCGCTGTACTGGCTCGCGCGTATGTTGGAGGGGGGGGAAGACCCGAAATTTATTGCCAGACGTCTGGTTATTTTTGCTTCCGAGGACGTAGGGAATGCCGACCCGATGGGGTTGGTGGTCGCGACTGCGGTCGCTCAGGCCGTGCAGTTTGTGGGGCTTCCCGAGGCGCAGATCAATTTAGCCCAGGGGACGACATATCTCGCAACCAGGCAAAAGGACAATGCCTCATACACGGGGCTTCTTGAAGCCCTGGAAGACGCAAAATCCCATGGAAATCTAGGGGTTCCGCTCCATCTTCGCAATGCCGTCACTTCGATGATGACGGGACTTGGGTATGGGAAAGGCTATCGCTATGTCCACGACGATCCACAGGCCAAGGTGCAGCAGGAACACCTCCCTGCGTCACTCAAGGGGCGCCGCTATTACCGGCCCAAAGACCTCTAATCGGGAGGGCACAGGGGTGGTGGACAAAGTTTTCTAATCGGTTATACTTAGTCTTGTGAAACGGCAGAGCACGAAACCAAGTGCCTCGATAGCCGCGACGAACGAACGACGCAAGTTCGTTCGGGCGACTCTGGTCGGTTCTGCGCTGGTCTCACCGAAGAGCGGAGCCAAGGCGATTACGGCTGTGTTGGATAATGTCAACAGAGTTGGCGCGGGGTTGCATACGAAAGAGCAGTTAGCGATGGCCCAACCGGTGACCGTGTCGTTGGCATTTTTAGATTCTGACCGCGCGGAGCAAATGGAAAGGCTTGATGGGAAAGTGGCTTGGGTGAAGCCGTGGGAGAAGGGTTTCCTGATCGGCGTTGTCTGGGACGAGCTGGTTACGAAAGAGAGGAACCGCTGGTTGTATTATTACCTCGAAGAAACGGTGAAATCCTCCATTTAGCGAGATGCTGCTAGGCGAATGCCGAAAGTTTCTGTTTCACACCTTCCAATTCAGCTGAGAGCGTTTCCCACCTGGCGGTGAGCCGCGCAAGATCCTTCTTCCACCCGTCATACTCTATCTGCAGCACGCTCCATTTGGTGGATTCATCTTTGTAGAGTGCGGGATTGGCCAATTCGAGATCCCGCGCTTTGATCTTCGTTTCGCAGTCGGCGATCTCGGCTTCGGCCCGTGCCACCTGCTTCTCCAGACGAGCCTGGGTCTTGTTTAGATCGCGGCGATCTCCGGCTGAGGATTTGGCCGGAGCTTGCGAGGCCATGGCCCTGGTCGGCGCAACAGTCGTTCCGCGATCCGCGCCTTTTAGGTCGTCACTGGTTTCTTTGATGGACTCGACTTCCTGCGCTTTTTTCCACAGGTAGTACTCATAGTCACCGGAGAAACTTCGGGCCTTGCCTTCTTCGATTTCAATGACGCGCGTACAGACTCTGGTCAGAAAGGTGGGGTCGTGGGAAATGAAGATGATGGTGCCGGGGAAGTCCGAGAGTGCATCCGTGAGCATATCGACCGAAGCCGGATCGAGATGGTTGGTCGGTTCGTCGAGTAATAGGGTATTGGCGGGTTCGACCAGCATCCGTGCGAGCGCGACGCGATTACGTTCCCCTCCGCTCAGTGCCTTAACGGGTTTCTTTTGATCGTCACCGGTGAACAGAAAGGCGCCGGCAATCCCGCGAAGGAAGTTCGTTTCCGCTTGGTTGGAGACCTCGGAGAGAGACTCGAGGATGGTATGTTCGGGGTTCAGCGTCTCTGCTTGGTGTTGGGCAAAGTAATGCAGGGTGACACCATGGCCGACTGACCTGGTGCCTTTGTCAGGCTCCAGCACGCCGGCCAACATCTTGAGCAGGGTACTTTTTCCGGCGCCGTTTTCACCCACCAGCGCGACTCGCTGACCACGTTCGACCGAACAATCGACTCTTTCATACACCACTTTTTCCCCATACCGCTTTGCCGCGCCCTGGAGCTCCAGGACCTGCCGGCCGCTTGCTGCCGGGAGAGGAAACTTGAACTTTACGCGCTTCGGATCGCGCTTGATCTCAATCATCTTGACCTTCTCAAGCTGTTTGATGCGCGATTGGACCTGGCTGGCTTTGTTCGCCTGGTAGCGGAAACGATCCACGAAGGTTTGGACCCGCGCGACCTCTTTCGCCTGGCGCCCGGCGGCGGCCTCACGCTGGGCATCCCGCTCTGCGCGAATCCTTTGGAACGAGGTATAGTTGCCGCGATATTCTTCGATCTTATGGTGCCGGAGATCCCAGATGTGGGTGACGACACGATCAAGAAATGCCGTGTCGTGGCTGATGAGCAACAGCGTCATTTCCGAGTTCAGAAGGAATTGCTCGAACCAGCGTTGCGTCGGTTTGTCCAAGTGGTTGGTCGGCTCGTCCAGCATGAGGACATCAGGGTTGGTCAGCAGCAGGTGCGCCAAGGCGACGCGCATTCGATAACCGCCGGACAGCTTTTCGACCTGGCGGCTGAAGTCGATCTCCGAAAACCCCAACCCCATCAGGATACGTTCGGCTTCATGTTCGGGATATAGATCGCGATGGGTGGCGTCCAATACGGTCTTACCCGTGATGGTTTCAAGTTCCTGCGGGAGGTAGCCGATGCGGAGGCGGGGACGCTTGCGGATATTCCCCTTGTCCGGTGATTCCTCCTCGAGGATCATTCGAAAGAGGGTGGTCTTGCCGGCGCCATTGGGGCCCACCAATCCGACCCGTGAACCGGGACGGAGATGCGCTGTCGCATTCTCAAGCAGGACTCTCGTGGAATATTGTTTGTTGACTGACTCGATTTGGAGCATGAGAATTCTTGTGAACCAGGCGGATCGTGCTTACCGCGAGGAGCCGATGGTCATTCGGTGATTAGATGTGGGTGTCGAGGTTCGCAGAACCTATTATTTTGGTGGAGCTGGCCGGGATTGAACCGGCGACCTCGTGAATGCCATTCACGCGCGCTCCCAACTGCGCTACAGCCCCACGTCGAGTTGACTTGGAAATAAGCGAAAATCCTTATGAAACCGCGGTCATGCTAACACGGCCCTCCCGCGACAGTCAAGAAAAGGAGGCCGGGTAAGCGCAACCTTCTCTTGTCCTTGGGACTCGCGCTCGAAGACTCCCTCGTTCGACATGGGCGATAAAAGACAGGTTGGGGTCACCACTGAATATAGGAGGAGAGGAAAAAAGAATGAAGAGTGAACTGACCATCAAGGTTCTTGACAAACATTAGAGGCGCCCCTACCATGGCGCTCCGGCCCTGGCCATGAGTCCGGCCAGGGTTCTTTTTTGGGAGTATTTCAGGCGATGGGAAATCTCGTTGTAATCGGGGCGCAGTGGGGTGACGAAGGCAAGGGCAAGATCGTGGACATCTTGGCCCGCGACGTCGATGCCGTGGTTCGCTATCAGGGAGGGTCCAATGCGGGACACACGGTGATCAATGAACGAGGCACCTTCGTGTTTCACCTTATTCCCTCAGGCATCCTCTACCGCGGGACACTCTGCGTGATCGGGAACGGGGTCGTCGTGGATCCTGCCTCCTTGATTGAAGAGTTGGACCACCTCCAGACTCAAGGCGTGAAGATTGGAAAGAATTTTGTCGTCAGTCAACGCGCGCATTTGATCATGCCGTATCACAAGGCCATCGACAAAGCGTCTGAGCAATCTAAGGGCTCGCGCCGAATTGGAACAACGGGGCGAGGGATTGGTCCCTCCTATGCGGATAAGATGTCGCGGATCGGTATCCGAATGGGGGATCTGCTGAATCCGAAGGCATTTCGAACCAAACTCGAAGAGAACTTAGTCGAGATCAATTGGTTTCTCGAGCAGCTATATAAGATGGAACGGTTCGAGGTCGAAAAAGTGTTCCAGCAGTATATGGGCTATGCCGATCGGCTGAAGAGCCATATCGTCGATGCCGCGATGCTCGTCAACAAGATGCTCGTGGGACGGAAGACCGTGCTGTTCGAAGGTGCGCAAGGGACGCACTTGGACGTGGACTTCGGCACCTATCCCTACGTCACCTCCTCCAGTTCAACGGCCGGCGGCGCCTCAACGGGAACCGGCGTGGGACCGACGAAGATCGACGCGGTGCTCGGGGTCGCCAAGGCCTATACGACCCGTGTCGGCAGCGGACCGTTCCCCACGGAGTTGACCGATGCGGTGGGAGAGGGGCTCCAAGCACGAGGGAAAGAATTTGGATCGACCACGGGACGTGCGCGGCGCTGTGGCTGGTTCGACGGCGTCCTCGTGCGATATGCCACGATAGTCAACGGACTCACGTCGTTGGCCGTCACGAAACTGGATGTGCTCGACGGCTGCAAGGAACTCAAGGTCTGCACCGGTTATCGGTATCAGGGGAAACTCCATCGAGATATGCCTGCAGATCTCCAAGCGCTGACCGACTGTGAACCGGTGTACAAAACGTTCAAGGGATGGTCCGGCTCCACGACAGGGGCGACCACCTATAAACAGCTTCCCGTCGAAGCCAAACGCTACCTTCAGTATCTTGAGGATCTTTCCGAATGTCCCATTGATATGATCTCCACGGGCTCGAAGCGTAGCGAAACGATTATTCTTCGCAACCCACTCAAAGCCCACGTGCGCTAACCGATTCATTTCCCATCTAGGCACAGACCGAGCGTCGGTGGTAGAATCCGCCTTCTCCGTTCAGCGAGCCGGTAGCTCAGTTGGTAGAGCATCGCCCTTTTAAGGCGAGGGTCCCGGGTTCGAGCCCCGGCCGGCTCACCATTTATAATCAAGAACTTGCGAGAGTGCTCCCTCTCGCGAGGCCGCTCAAAACCGCTCCCTGTGCTAAATTTGTGCTAACGCGGTGCGCCTGAGGCTCATCCAAGACGTTCACGCCGTCTCTCAGACTCTCCGGCGAATGATGCGCATACCATTGCGTCATCAAGCTGGTTTTGTGACCGAGTAGACGCTGTACCTTGTACAAATCTACTCCACGTTGCACTAATCGCGTGGCGAAGGTGTGCCGCATGTCGTGAAAGCGGAAGTCTGGAATTCCTGCCCGATTGCGCGCCTCGCAAAACTCCCGAGCCAAGTAGCGTACTTGTAGTTCATTCCCAAGGGGAGTTCTGAATACGGGACCGCGTGAGGTTCCCGTCGTCGCTTGCTTGGCCGCCAGCAGCTCATACACGGTTGCATTCAAGGGGATGGTGCGGCGAGAGAAGTGGCCCCATTCGTTTGAACAGCAGCCGGAGGTTTTTAAGTGGAGTCTCTGCTGCTACTTACGCTGCCAGTTTACCCGTCGGCAACATCACGGCATAGGCCTCATCCGGTATTTGCCGGTCCAGGCTCGAATGGGGTCTCGCTCGGTTGTGCCAATCCAAGTATTGCATGATCGACTGCCTGGCTTCAGTGACGGAATCGTACGCATGTAGATACACCCGCTCATATTTTACCGATTTCCACAGGCGCTCGACGAACACATTATCCCTCCAGGCTCCGCGCCCGTCCATGCTGAGATGACACCCCCGATCCTTGACCGCGTGCACGAACGCCTGCGCGGTAAACTGGCTGCCTTGGTCGGTATGTAGTGGGCCGCAGAATTCGATGATGGAATTCTCATCCTGTTGGGTTGTGTTTCGTGTGTTGGCTAGTCCTCGCTGAAAGATTTGGCCATCATCAGAAAGGTGAACCGGAGATGTCCGCATGAGCTGGACGAATGAACGCCCGACATTGCCGGGATTTTATTGGTTCAACGGAAGCGCGCCGGCAGGACAATATCGAGCGCGTCAGGTCATGCTGTCTACGACGGTTGAAATTACCACGGTCGGTCAAACATTCGTCGTGTGGTTTCCGCGCTGGCAAGATGCCTTTCCTCTTAGTGACTGCGACGGACGATGGGTGGGGCCGCTAGAAATCCCGCGATGATCACCATCAAGCGACTGCGGGGACTTCTCGCCCAGTGTCCGCTCGATGCATTGCTCTACGCCGTTGACCCGGCGATGAGACCCAGTGGGGATTGCGGAATTGGGATCGAATTGCCCAGTGGAGGTACTCTGTGGAGCGGGACCCGAGAGGATGATGAGATTGACACCGTTCACGGATGGCTGTACTCCCCCGGAGGGATGATGGATTGGAGCGAGTGGTTGATCATTATCAGCTCGGTAACTACGACAGTTTTTATTCTTCGCACAATGAGGTTTCCACTTAGACGGCTTGGCCGATGGAAGTATCGGGAGGAATGGATCATTGTTGGCCTGTTAGTCTTCATCATCATTCTGACCATTACTATCGCCACAATGCGTTCGTGAGCGAAGTATCGGCCTCTTTACGGTCCCCTCTCCTGTGAGTGCATTGTTCTACGTCAAGCCCGCATTTTCATCCGTCGCTTACCCTACGTTCGAACTACTGCGTTGTGGTCTCGCTCCCGGCACTCCTAGCCGATACAGTTGTGTTGAGGGCGGTGAGACTAAATCCGGAGGAGTGACCAGTGGCTAAGAGAATTCGGGATCGTGTTGCAGTGCATTGGCCGGTAGAGTATCGACATGCCGGTGGGCAAGGCCAGGGCATGCTGATGGATCTCGCGCTACAAGGGTGTCGAATCAAGGGCGCTTGTGGCTTGTCCTGTGGGGCGCGCCTGAGGCTGCAAATCTGGCTGCCTGATCAGGCAGAGCCGGTGATGATTGAACGGGCTGTCGTCCGGTGGGCCAGTGACGAGCAATTTGGTGTGAGTTTTCTGGAGTTGTCCACGGACGCTGCAGCACGCCTTACCCAGGTCTTTCAGGTGCTTCAGCAAGGACAGCAAGCGGCAGCCCCTCTGATCTCAGTCGCGGCGTGCTTCGTGGCGACGAAGGAACAGAACATGGCGTTACCGTCGCCGGAGGTGAGAGTAGGCCGATTCGATGCGGTGTGAGGTCGAGGATAAAGGAGTCCGTATGCAAGCTCGATATAACCCACGTATTCACGTCACGGGCCGAGTGCTCATGACCGCCGGCAAGCACGTCAGCGAG
>JBBRRM010000038.1:0-13166 GCA_038275915.1 Nitrospirales bacterium | reverse complement strand
GTCGAGCACGATCTGACCGAACGCGAGATCACAGTCCTACGTTTGGTCGCCGATGGCAAGACGAACAAGGAAATTGCTAATAACTTGGACCTCAGCGAAAAGACCGTCAAGAACCATGTGCGGAATATCTTCCACAAGCTCCAAGTCTATGACCGCACGCAGGCCGCCATCCTGGCTATTCGGAAAGGCCTCATTGAATTGGATCCCCGGCCATGACCCAGTAAGCGGCCTTTGTAGCTTTTACCCTTATCCGGCCGATCACACGCGAGGCGTGCTTAGTCAACTTCAACAAATCGTGGCCCTTCTCCGCTGGCCTTGCCCCCTCTTTCCAAATCAATTCTAGATTCTCATCGAGCAGCGCTGTGACCTCATGATAGGATTTGTATGACAATCAATAATTCTTGAAAAACCACAGATGTAATTTTTTTACCACATACCAGTCCACTAGCTTATTCCTACATTTATACTAAATAATCAATGTGTTACGATCATTTGCGGCACAGATATAGGCCTGGCACATGAGTTGCTGATACCCACTGTGTAATTATTTGAGGTGGCTTTGTGAGGGTTCAACAAACTTTAGCGAATTCGGTGAGTTGTGCAGGAGTCGGGCTCCACTCAGGGCAGCCTGTTACGCTCACGCTCAGGCCTGCTGCACCCAATACCGGTGTGGTCTTCGTAAACCGGAATGGCAAGGACGGGGCCTCTCTCGCAGCATCTATTGAGCATTTGGTGCCTACCGAGCTATGCACTGCGATCAGCGGCAATGGCTTTCAGGTAAAGACGATCGAGCATATCCTGGCCGCTTTGGCCGGGCTCGACATCGACAACGTGTACGTGGAAGTCGATGCCGGTGAAGCTCCGGTCATGGACGGCAGCGCAGCACACTTCGTTCGCCTGATTCGGTCAGCTGGAATCGTTGCGCAGAATCGTCGGCAACCCTATCTGAAAATCACACGGCCTCTTGAGGTAATGGATGGCGCTCGTCGAGTTCGTATCGAACCGTCCTCGACTACCAAGATCACCTATTCCATCCACTACAATCATCCTCTGATCCAGACCCAAACCTATCTCTATGAACATTCAGTCCATGCGTTTGAGCGCGAGATTGCCGATGCCAGGACATTCGGGTTCTTGCAAGAGGTGGAGGCCCTCTGGGCGCGAGGGTTGGGCCAGGGAGGCAGCCTGGACAATACGATCATCCTCTCGCAAGATGGCATTCTTAATGAATCAGGACTTCGGTTTGCCAATGAATTCGTGCGACACAAGATTCTGGACCTGATCGGAGACTTCTCGTTGCTCGGCGTACCCTTTATCGGACACTTGATGGCCGAGCGCTCGGGTCATGCGATGCACACTCGTCTCGTTCAACAAATTCTCAACCACCCTGATAGCTGGGTGTTGCTCAACGGCGACGACACAGTTACCGTGCCTGAGCCACGCCCTGTCATGGCCGCACCGCGATCGGCATCGCTGGTGGCCCTCCAAGCCTCCTAAAATTCAGATTATTATTGGAATGTCCCGCTTTGGCCTGTATGTGCAGCCAAGGTGATCTGTGACGTGACGGGAACTGACGTATGATTTAACGTCGGGAGCAAGTGGCCTCACTCCCGACGCTAGAATCAAGGCGGGAACTACTTCTTCTTCTTCTTTGCTGCTTTCTTCGTCGCCAAGACTCTCACCCCCCTTCGTGTATTTTGAGGTCTAACTAACCCAGATTCACTACACTGCGTGGATCAGGGCTTCTTCCAATGCCTCGAACGTATTTGGCCCCACTTTCTTGAATCTCTTATCCCGTTTCAAGGACGTAGCCACTGAGGTCAATGGCGTCTTCCCCTTGATCTGGAGCCCCCCCTCGACCAATCGCTGCACAAGCTCCTTCGCGTGCATCGGACGATTCGCCTCTCGGAGCATTTCGTACGCCGCTTCCGATACACTCTTCCCGGAATACTTACTCCGCCCCATGAGGATTTCCCTCGACTGGTCGGTGACATCCGTGTTCGGTCGCTGACGAGCACCTTTTTCGTCTGAATAAAATTGACTGGAGAGACTGGCAAGCTTGGCTTTATCGGCTTCGACGCGATAGAGCGTCTCTGCCAACTCCAAATATTTCTTGATCGTCGCGATTTCGTCGTCCAAGCGACGACGTTTCTTTTCGAGTTCTTGCAGGCGGTTCTTGTATGCGCTGATTCGCTGTTCAAGACCAACCAATATGTCGGTGAGTTCTTCCACGGAGTTGCCCCAGGTGAAGCATACTTGCTTTATAGCATTGCTTGCGTAGCAAGTCAATAGATAAAGTTATAGTCAATGCTTGCGTGGTATGATCGCTTCCATACGAATCAATGCTTGCTTAGAATACTCAGATGAAAGCCGTTTCTTCCTTCAATTGTAGAAAAGAACGTCATGCTATGATGCTGCCTTCATGGCCCTACTTGATAACCGGGATATTCCCCTCGACATCCTCATCTCGGTCGCCATTGACGCAGCCCAGCAAGCAGGGGCCGTCCTCGTGGGATTCACACGCACCGGGTTTCGTATTGAACACAAACAGATCATCAACCTTGTCACCGACGCAGACCGCCAAGCGGAGCAATGCATTATCGATGTCATCCACAATGCTTTCCCGACGCATCGTGTCCTAGCCGAGGAACGCGGGCTAACGGAGCAACCTCCATCCCGCTACCAATGGGTGATCGATCCGCTCGACGGCACGACCAACTTCGCCCATGGATTCCCGAACTATTGTGTATCCATCGGGGTAGAACGCGACGGACACGGGATTATCGGGGTAGTCTACGACCCGACCCGGGACGAACTCTTCACCGCACAAATCGGTCAGGGCGCACATTTGAATGGTACTCCCATTGCGGTATCCAAAACGGGTCATCTCGATCATGCACTCCTCGTCACAGGATTTGCGTACGACATTCGAGAGACATCCAACAATAATTTGAACCACTTCGCACGATTCGCACTCAAGGTGCAGGGATTGCGCCGTACCGGAACGGCAGCTCTAGATCTATGCTATGTCGCGGCCGGGAGGTTCGATGGATTTTGGGAAGTGAAACTGAGCCCTTGGGACATGGCGGCAGGGGCCGTGATACTCCGGGAAGCCGGCGGCGCGGTTACCGACTTCAAAGGTAATCCTCACTCGATTTACGGGCAAGAACTGGTCGCAAGTAACGGGCCTATTCATCAGCTCATGCTCGACCTGCTTCAAGAGGATATCCCTCACGGGTAAGGCAGAATATCTGCTGGGCTTTCGCACCACACACCCAAATGCCTGAACAGTCTTAACCACCCACAGAGGCTTTCTTGCAGATATACAGACAGAATCTCGATGCGGTATGATCCACTGCTTACCAGACGAGAGGAGATTGGCTGTATGGCACGTTCAACGCCCCCACCGGGACCATCAAAAGCGAACCAGCCCCAAACAGCAGTACCCGAATCCAGCAGCTGGGATGTGGAACTGCTTCGGGTACTCGTGACCAGAAAGGGGATGCAAGTCGATGCGCAGTGGGCGATTCATCCCCAACTGAAACAGGATCTGCTGCCGCAGGAATGGCGAGAGGTGACCGATCTTATGGCCAAGGTGACCGGTATCGTCGGCACGCGGTTTTCGCAAGCGCTCACGGAGGCTGATCCCGAACCATCCAGCAATGCATAGTGCGAGGCTGACACCTTCAGCCAGCACCATCAGAACGTGGCCCATAAGGGTGGCGATTCGCGAGAACGGCGCGACAGACAGGGTGGATCGCCACCTCGCCTTTCCCGCCAGACCGCCGAATATCTTGTGCCCGGTCTATTTTTTTCTGTGCCTCTTAGACCTCTGTTAGACTGCCCCGACATGCCTCCCGTCTTGTTCCACCACTGTGTCATTTGCGACGAGAAGGAGACTCTATGGAGACCTACTATCATCCGCATGATTTGGGAAAGTTCGCCGACATGGGCAAAGGCAACAAGGACCTATGGGAAAAATTCATGGCGTACTATAGCGCCGTCTTTGCTGAAGGGGCTCTGACGGAACGAGAGAAGTCCCTCATCGCACTTGCGGTTGCCCACGCAGTCCAATGCCCTTACTGCATCGATGCCTATACCCAGGCCTCTCTTGAAAAGGGATCGAACATCGAAGAAATGACGGAAGCTGTCCACGTCGCTTGCGCCATTAGAGGCGGCGCCTCGCTCGTGCATGGCGTCCAGATGCGCAACGTCGCCGACAAACTGTCGATGTGAGGAGACCGGTGTTTAAGTGAGGTAACAGACTGCGACAAAACTAGACTCGGTACACCGAACGTCGATGATCTGCACAGGTAGCACCACAGAAGGCCTTCTCGCGGGAGAATCAATAAGGCCGTCCAGCGAGCTCTTCAGCAAGTGAAGAGCCGAGGCGTTCCCGCTTAAACGCACAGTGCGACGAATAAGGAGCACCAACTCTGTACGCGCCGCCGAGTGGTGAGGTGGCTGGGCCTCCGTTGAGACTCTGAAAGATGGGAGAACACTTCACGGGAAACAGCGTGTCTCGGCGCGCCGGGTCTGACCAGTGAGAAAAGCGAGTATCTGAGCATCCTGCTAAAGGTAAGGATTTTCGGGAACCGCAAGGGTGAGGTATTTCCCGCGCTCCTCGTAGAGAATCCGTGCAGCCGTCAATGCACCGAGCGCCTGATCAATCTCACTGTCGGTGTTCCCGCTCTTTTCAGGTCGGCTTGCCAAGAGGGTGCGGATCTGGTCCGCACTCTTGGCCGCTTCGTTACAGACCTCGATGATCCCTGCCGCGGGCCAATCGTAGCGCCGTCGTATTGGTGCCTTCGGGTTCCGGCCATCATACACGGTGACATAGTTCATCGCCTTCGAGTAGTAGAGAAACGGCCGATCGCTTGACCCAACCCGCCGCCGCCATTCCTGCACCAGATCGACCAATTCTTGGTAGACGTCCTGATCTACGTTCCAATCGTCCAGCTCATACTCGAAATCGTAGGCGATTTTCTTCAAGTCCACCTGCCGCGCATCGTAGACATATTCGTACGCCGTCCCCGGACCGGTAATGCGGACACCATACTCATGGGGCCTGGTATAGTACGGGCTGAAGCGCTCCAGCCAGAGCTTCCCGGTCGCCTCCGGTGGCTGCAGATGGAACAACGACGGGATCAAGTCGATCTGCCTACGGTAGTCTTCGTTCGTTTCTCCGGGAAATCCGAGCAAGATATTCCAGGACACCGACACGTGATAGTAGTAGCTCCACTTGAGGCAGATGATATTCTGCATCGGAGTCACGCCCTTATCCATAGTCTGCAGTTGCTTGAGGCTCAGACTCTCTAATCCCGGTTGCATACACTTCACGCCCCCGACGGCGAGTGTTCGAATCTGGCTCTTGTGCAGGTTGCTCTTGGTTTCGATGAACACGTCGAGATCGCAATGGTCTGCCGCGAACCGACCGAAAAGGTTCTCCACATATTTCATGTCGATGATATTGTCCACCAAGCGAAATCGCACCGTATCGTATCGGCTGGAAAGATAAGCCATCTCCCGGGCGACCTGCTCGGACGATTTGGCCCGAAACTTCATGCTTTGGGCGTTCAGTCCACAAAACGTACAGTGATGTTTTTCCCCCCACCAACAGCCTCGCGAACCTTCGTACAGGAGGATCCGATCCAGTCCCTGCGCCCCGTCACCCAGCTCAGCCAGCAGATGGTAATAGTCGTCATAATCAGGGGGCCCGGTGTTCGCAAAGTCCGAAAAGAGTGCACGGTTCGGACTGAAGGCAACCGTCGCTCCCTCTCGATAGGCCACGCCGCTGGGCATAGCCCCTGTCTTTCCCTCAAGGAAGTATCGTACTAACTCCGGGAACACCTCTTCCCCTTCCCCCACTACCACATGATCGATGAAGGGAAAGGCCCGAAAGTATTCCAGCCCCATCTCACCATCGTAGTTCGCTCCACCGAAGACGATCGTCACGTTGGGATAGAGATCCTTGATCAGTTTCGCCATCGTCAGGCTCGCAACGTTTTGATCGAACGTGGAGGTGAAACCCACAATTTTGTATGCCCCCCAGTCAATTGCAGTCAGAGCCCAGGTCAAAAACTGCGGCGCCGTCCTCAACGCCATATCTTCGAAGAACGAGGCCGGATGCCCGCTCTCCATGGCGACGTGCTCAAAGACCGGCTTGAATAGGCGGGGATACTCGACGCGCTTCGGATTATCGCGAAACAAGAGGTATGAAAAAAGCCATTCGCCAAACAGCGCCCGTTTCTCACAGATCATCTCATAGAGAGGTACGCCGATTTTGTGGGCGAAACGCACGTTCAAATGATGGCAGTCGACGGGGATTCCCTTCGACTTGAGCAACGCGGAGAGGGTGCCCAGTTGGATTGAGGGATACTTCGAGTAGCTGAACGGCATATTGACGAGTGCCACCTGGGCCTTGTCGCTCATCTGATGCCTCTTAGAGTCATGACAGAATCCTTACGCTTGCGGTTAGCTGGCGGCCGCGCGAAACGGTTCAAACTCGCGATCGGCTTTGGCGGCCATATAAAAGTCGCTTTCCGTCAGGCCGTTGATCTTGTGCGTCCAGATTTCGACCTTGCACTTGCCCCAGGCGAGATAGAGATCGGGATGGTGGCCTTCCGCTTCTGCCACGGCACCCACCTTGTTCACGTAGGCCAAGGCCTGGGCAAAATCCTTGAAGGTATAGAGGCGCTCAAGGTGGCCGGCTTGATTCAGCGACCACCCGCGGCCTAGCTCCTTCAGCAAAGCCTGAGCCCGATCTGCTGGGACAGGAGGCACACCTCCACGGCAGGGGATACATTTGTTATCAGCGAGACTCATGGCACCACCTCCGGGTATGGGAATCAATGTCACGTGACGATTTGTCTAGAACCGGTATTCTAAAGGGGCTGCGAGAAGAAGGGCAAGGAGGGTCAACTAGGTGATCGGGGGCTACTCGACCTCATCCACCACGCCACCCGAACGTGCCAAGTCTTCCATTTTGATCTTCTCGGGGTTGAATTTGGCCGTTGCAGTCGCCATCCGGTCGAAGGCCTCATCAAATGAGAGGGGAGCGGCATCCTTGGGCCGGAATCGAACCGGATTCACCCGGGCGACCACGAAGCTCTTGAGATAAGGACTCGTCAGACCTTTCGCTTTCAGTGCCTCAACCTGCTGGACGATCTGATCGTCCAGCGCCAACACGATCCTCGCTCGTTCACGCCGCATGATCATCGCCGCAGCAAGCGGATTCTTCAAGAAGGCATCCACTCTCTTCAAGACCGGATGATAGGCCCCACCGCTGAATCTCGGTCGCTCTTCATAGCACAAGCCCAGCGTAATGAAGGCCGGCTCCTCGAACTCCAAGGCATAGGTCTCCTCCGTGGCGTCATCGAGCCGCGCCAGTTCCTGGTACATCCGGATGACTTCGAGGGATTTCTCGCGCAGATTATGCGCCTTCTCGGTGTTCATCGCGAGAATCTGATAGGCCGCCGCTGCTTCGGGCACCACAATCGCAAGGATACACTTCGCCCCCAGCGTCTTCATCGCCGAAAGCCGATGGTTGCCATTAGGAGTCCAGTATTTCGCGACCTGATCACTCTTTGGCGCACGCACCGCAATGATCGGATCGAGAAACCGTCCGATTTTGCCGATCACGAGTCCTAACTTGCGAACGTGCATATCGGAGAGATTGCGCTGAAAGGGCGTGGGCTCAACGAGTTCGATCGGCAACGCGGCCAGCACCACCCAGCGTCCGCCATAGGGCTCTCGATAGATCGCCAGGACCTTCCCGCCGTCACTATCGATCGCTCGATCCAGCTGAGCGACCTCTGCGGTGGGAGCCGCCGCTTGGAGTTCCATCGCGGCCAAACCGGTCGAGGCATGAGCGGGTTGGCGCCGGCGACGCACTACACGTGCGGAACGTGGGACTTTTGGTTGCTTCCCAGGCATCACTCAGTATGGTAGGGAAGGACCGGGAGAAAAGAAAGCCCCGATTCCGATCACCCTGAGACAGTATGAGTCTCGTGTCGAACAGCGACCCAGAATTGAAATGCTCTGCACCGAAGATCGGCTGGTTCACGGCCTCCTGTGTACTCGTGAGCAACATTATAGGCGGGGGGATCTTCACCACGACGGGATTCATGGCGCGGGATCTGGGCGATCCAATGCTGATTCTCTTGTTGTGGCTCGTCGGAGCCCTCTTTGCTCTCGGTGGCGCCATGGTCTACGGAGAGCTGGGGGCCGCCTTGCCTGAGGCTGGAGGCGATTACATCTACCTGCGAGAAGCCTATGGACCATTGGTGGCCTTTCTCAGTGGATGGACGTCATTCACGATCGGATTCGGCGCCGCACTCGCAGCATCAGCGGTGAGCTTTGCTTCCTATGCCCTGCGTGTCATACCCCTCACTGACCAGAGCGGATGGCTGACTAAAGGACTCGCACTCAGCCTGTTATGGGCGGTCACGTTGGTGCATTGTAGGGGAATAGGAACCGGCGGACGCATGCAACGGCTGCTCACGACCACCAAGGTCCTCGCCATCTGCAGTTTCATTCTTGGTGGCTTGCTCTATGGATCAGGCGATTGGGCGCACCTCACCCATATCCCTGAGGCGTACCCCTCACCAGGCACCGCAGCTATCTCTTTCCTGTTCGTGATGTACAGCTACCTCGGCTGGAATGTGGTGAGCTATATAGCCGGAGAAATTGCCGACCCGCAACGCTGGTTGCCCAGAATTATGGTGGGGGGAACCGCTTGTGTGGCCGTGCTCTATCTGCTGCTCAACGTGGTCTATCTCTATGCGCTGCCGATCACGAGCTTAGCCCAAGACCCACTCTTGCCGGTTGCGGAAAAAGCGGCGGCGGCTCTCTGGGGGCCTGGAGGCGCGCAGTTCGTGGCAGCATTGCTCTGCCTCGCGATCGCCGGGGCAGTCAGCGCGATGGTATGGGCCGGGCCTCGGGTCTATTGGGCAATGGCCAACGACGGCGTCATCAGCCCGTGGTTTGCCCAGCTTCATGCGCAGAACGGCATACCGGTTCGGGCAATCTTGCTTCAAAGCGCCTGGACTTCCCTCCTAATTGCCAGCGGGACGTTTGAGCAGCTTATCGTGTACAGCGGCCTCGTTCTCGTCCTCTTCATGGCCCTGACCCTCTCGACCGTCTTTCACTTTCATCGCGATCCAGCCAAAAACACACTTCGTTACCAAGCCCCACTCTATCCGTTTTTACCGGGCATCTTGATCACAGGGGCTCTCGCGCTCGTGACCTATGGCCTGCTCCAGCGCCCAGTTGAATCGCTCCTCGGCGCGACGACGGTCTTAAGTGGCATCCCATTCTATATGTTATGGCGTCGATCACACTCGCCGGCATTGTAGGTAAGAAACCGATGGGGGGAGGAGGCATCGTGGGCGAAGAGAGGATATGGGAAGGAGAGGTATACCAGGTAGTGGTCACGCGCCCCTGCCCTGAGGTGACCGGCGCTCGCACTTTTGTAGAACGCTGCGAGAGTTAAATAAACTTGACCTTCTTGACGACCGCCTGAACGATGAAGATGCGAACATTGTTGCTCCGACTATCCACAGGAAACAGAAAAAATCCCGGGCGCTGAGCATCATAGCCCGTGGTCGTGCCGACCAACACTTCCCCATCAGTGAACGTTACCTCCATCTTCCGCCCGGAGATCGGTGCACCGGCGACAAATTTTTTATGCTCGTCGTAGGCACTGTTCCCGCCAAAGTCCCGAACGAAGAAGATGGCTTTCAAGTCCCGTATCATCACCCGTTGCCCTGGATCTGAGCCGCCAACGGCATCACGGCGAACATGGAACTGTTGCGCCGTCGGAGAAAAATCTTGGGAGTATCCCTTTAGAATCGTGCCATTGGCATGGCGAACCACAATCTTGGCTGGACCAATCATTGCCACCTCCAGCGATGAGTGCGAACCGCTGTCATCGTGAGATTATGGCCTAGAGAGTATTTTTCACAAAGATATCTATATGTTTTAGCCTCGCAGATCAGACCCACGACGAAGAGAAATTCTTGCTCCCGACATCGACATCAATAATAAATGGACGCGGGGCTCGACGCACAAGCCGGCACGATCACGTGACAGTATCCAGAAGTGTCAATCATGTATGGAGGTAAACGTTAAGAGAGATGGGATCTATGCCAATATGGCACGGGCGACCTTGCACTAGGTGGGAGGTCGCCCGTGTGAGGCGCTTAGGACGCCAGTTCATCTGTGTAGTTGTCTCGGCCCAGCCGAAACTGAGACCCGCGCGAAACCGAGAACATTGGGAAGCTGATCGGGGGAGAACAATTCGTCCCAGGCAATTGTGTTCCTCGCGCTGGCGTCGAGTTCTCCAACATGGGAGTAGGTTGATACCTATTGGTCTTTAGTGCCGTTACGGCACGACCAGTGGAGAACCGGCTAGCACGACCGATCAGATGCCCGCCCTCGACTCGGCGAGCCTGTGTGGTCAGGCGGAGTAAGGTCATCCATCGCTGCCCTCCTCTCTGAGAAAGTTGGCGGGGAATCCGTTGACAGACGCAGGCTCTGTCCAGTCCCCCTGATCGAATGAATGGGCCGTAGATTTCTCTTACGCCCATTAGAAAATCGTGTCAATAGGGAAGATAACTTTTTATCCGTAAACGCTCACACGGCATAAAACATACCCACTGACAGAGTTTGCATTACTTTATAACCGCTACTCCTGCGGCACTGCTTTTTCACACAATCTTCAATGTATCGAAGTTCACCCCGGCGGGAGCAGGCGGTGTCTTCAGTTTCATGTCCTCCAACGCTTGGACGACACGGTCGGCAACGACGAGATTTCGATACCATTTCCGATTGGCGGGCACGATATACCAGGGCGCATGATCAGTGCTTGTGGCAGCGATCGCGTCCTCGAACCCACACATATAATTCTTCCACAGTTTCCGTTCTTCGAGATCTCCTTCGTTGAACTTCCAGCGCTTCTCCGGATCTCGAATGCGTTCCTCCAGCCGTTTTTTCTGTTCATCCTTCGAAATGTGCAGAAAGAACTTCAGAACGATCGTCCCGTTTTCGTAAAGCAGTTCCTCAAAGTCTTTGATCCGAGTGAACCGTTGTTTTGCCACTTTGTCAGAAATCAACTTGTGCACGCGGGTGATGAGCACATCCTCATAATGCGAACGGTTGAAGATGCCGATCTCGCCCTTGGACGGCGCCTTTTTATGGACGCGCCAGAGGAAATCATGACTCAGCTCCTCCGACGACGGCGCTTTGAAGGACACGACCTTGCAGCCCTGGGGATTCACTCCGGACATGACGCTCTTGATCGTCCCGTCCTTGCCGCTACTATCCATCCCTTGCAAGACGATGAGCAAAGCCCGGTCGCCGTTGGCATACAGACGCTCTTGAAGCTTCTCGAGTCTGCCGATCAACCGAACAGTGGCAGCCTTCGTCTTCTCTTTCCCCTGTTGCGTCTTCTTATACTCACCGGTATCGTCGGGATCATATGTATCCAAGTGGAGCGATGAGCCCGGCTTAACGCGATACTCTTTCATGCTCCATACCTCCTTCATTCTCTCAACTCGCCATCGATGCGGTATTCTACTCCATCCATTCCCGCTTGACAGCCGCGATCAACCGGCAACGAATGCTGCCCAATTACTCCGCGGCAGGTGCTGCATGGCAGTCGATCCCGACAAGTTGATCGCATTCACGGGAAAGGCAGTCGATGAATCGGAGCCGCGATGAGTGCCACCATGGTGCTCCTTCGCGATAAGCTCGGGCTCTACAAAGCCATGGCGAAGGCCGGTCCCGTCACGTCGACTGAACTCCACAGGCAACGAAAACGATCGAACGGTATGTTTCGTGAGTGGCTGGGCAATCAGGCAGCAGGGTGATATTTGACCTATGACGCCGGCATCGGGCGATACCTGCTCCAAGAAGAACCGGCGATGACACTCGCCGACGAAAGCAGTCCGTGTTTTCTCCCCGGTGCACTTCAGGCCATCGCGGCCACCTTTCCAGCCGACGACAAGATTGATCAGCATCTGATGTTGGAAGCCAGACGATGAGCCGATACGTCGGTTTTCCGACTGACGATCGGCCGATGAGATGACCGGAGCTGGATTGGCGAGTGCCTGACCCCTGCTCACCGATAACCCGAAGCGATAGGTCGGCATTCTAAGAACGAAAACAACGAGTGGAAATTACGGCACTTTCGGCGTGTCTTGGGCGCAGCGAAATCCCACATTTGGATCATGCTCGGTGGGATCACCTTTCGTCCGAAAGGTCGAGCGAAGCCGATAGGGATTATTGATATAGGATCCGCCCCGTTGCACCTTGGAGGTACCTTCGACCGGTCCGCGTGGATTGATAGTAGGGTTCTTCGTGTAGAACTCTTCGTCGTACCAGTCGGTCACCCACTCATAAAGATTACCTGCCAGATCGTGGACGCCATAGGGGCTCTTCCCTTTGTCGCGATTGCCGATGAGAGAAATCGTATCAGCCCCCTCCTTCAACCCGAAAACCGCGTGGGCAGCGGTCGGCTGATCGTTCCCCCAAGGATACATTCTTCCATCCGTGCCTCGGGCGGCTTTCTCCCACTCCGCTTCGCTCGGTAATCGTTTACCGGCCCAGAGACAATAGCCCATTGCATCCATCCAGTTCACCCACCGAACCGGACGATCCGAGTGAATAAGGGGAGTTTCCTTGTCCGCGAATCCCCATGGCGGCTCACTCTGAATCGCCTCGACAAACTTGGCAAACCGGCCATTCGTCACTTCGAACTTGTCCATATAGAAACTGTCGAGGAATACGCGATGGATTGGTTGCTCGTCGTCATCGCCCTTGTCGCTTCCCATTGTGAATTCACAGGCGGGAACCAGCACCATGGGAGCACCATCTTTTCCTGTGATGTCTGCCGGAGGTTGGGGGGCGCTAGTTGGCTTTAGTACGGTTCCCGCACTCGGGGGAGGCTGCACCTTCACCGTGGGTTTGGAGTCACTCTCTGGCGGCCGAGGTTTCGATGGCACAGGCGCCGGAGTTGGTGCCGGTTCCTGCTTGGGTGGAGGAACGTCGTTCGCAAGGGAGAGACCAGATGTAATCGATACCACTGATAACAGGCTGAACATTATCACGTGCATCATGTTTCGAGCCTGCATCATCGACTGCCTGCGCCTCCGCAAATGAACCAG
>JBBRRM010000037.1:0-13257 GCA_038275915.1 Nitrospirales bacterium | reverse complement strand
CTCGCATGCCCAAGCCGTAGCGCCCTGTTCGCTCAGAAGGAAGGGCCTTCCTCTTGCAATCTTCCCCTAAAGGAGTTGGTGGGGTGAGAGAGGAATGGGCCCGGCCAAGGGGCTGGTTGCGGATACTCCGATGCATAGAAGAGAGGGATCGCCATGTCACAGCTAGGGACTGTCACTGACCGGATCCTCGACGCGGTGCACGCTGCTCCTGGTTGTCAGCTCGATGACTTGGTGGTGAACTTGCCAGAGCTCACCTGGAACCAGGTCTTTTCCGAAGTTGATCGTTTAAGCCGAACAGGGCAAGTGCGGATCACGACGATGGGCGACGGGACGTATGCCATCAGGCTGCCGAATACGGCGACACGAACACGCACCCCCACTCATATCTCGAGTGGTGGCTCCTCGTCAGTCCAAGGCCGCACGGCGGCTGTCCCTCTTGCCACACCTGTCGCATCAGGGAAGCCTTTGAGCTGTGGTCTCGAAGAGAGGGCCATGAGTAGGGGTGCGACAGAATCCGACTGCATCAAGGGATGCCCACGCTGTCACAATTGGATGGTGGAAGAGACGTTCGTGGATCGGGAGACCAGTCCCAGCGTGTCGTCCTTCACGGGATGGCGCTGCCTCATCTGCGGGGAAATCCTCGACCCGATCATTCTCCAGAATCGCACGCTTCACCCAGAGCCACAGGACGGGCGTGCCCGGACGAAGGTCGCATAATGGTGCGCAAGCGGGAAGGGGAGCCACCTCATCCAGGATTCGAAGAGTTGACGGTCTCAGGGTGAAGGAACGCCATGAGCACCAAGCGTTACACGCGTCTGGTTGACGCCATTCAATTGGTGCTCCGTCGCATTTCCGATCGGGCCCTTAGGTGTCCATCACTCAACCCAACGGACAAAGAGGTGATCCCATGAGACACATCCGGCTCCGCTTCTGTGCGGGTTGCGGTCACGTCTTCGATGAGATTCAACCCAACGACGGCCAACCTCAGTGGATGGATGCCCACGCGTATCTGATGAAATATGGGTTCCACTGGGAGGATCTCGGTCGGATGGATGATGCCTGCCCACCTTGCGCGCGTGTGTTGGCCATTGCTCGTGGTCGAGTTCACCCTGAGATGATGCAGGCGGCAACCGTGTCGTGAAGAGAAGCCCAGATTCGTCTTGGGCCGACTCGTGCCGGCGATTCGCTAGGTGGTTAGCCAGGGCCGTTGAAGAAGCGGCAGGCTAATCGCTACACTCTGACATGGCCCTCTCGCCGCTCATTCGCTTCGCAACCTCCACATGGACCTACGAGGGCTGGCAAGGCCAGGTCTACCACCGACAGTACGCAAAAGTACCTTTGCTCGTGAGTGCTTAGGCGAGTATTGCCAGTATCAATACAACAATGCGCCACTTTTTCAGGACCGTGGGGAACGATGCGACATTCTACCGGCCGCCGACCGCCAATCAGCTTCCTCACTATCTGAATCAAATCCCCGAAGACTTCGAAATGTGTTTCAAGGTCTGGGAGGAAATCACGATTCCCACCTATGCCAAGCAACCACGCTATGACGCCAAAGCTGGGTAGCCCAATCCACGGTTCCTCGATGCGAAACTCTTAGACGAGCTCGTGCTGACACCCTATCGTGAAACGCGATTCCAGCCGCATACTGGCCCGTTCGTGTTCGAGTTTCAACGCCACGGAATGATTGCTGAGGAATTCTTCACTCGTCTCGACGATTTCATCCGCCAACTTCCAAAGGAATTTCGGTATGCCGTGGAAATTCGGAAGCCGGGCCAGTTGGGTCCTGAGTTCTATAAGATGCTCGAAGCTCACGGCGTGGCGCAACTTGTACAACCACTGGTCCTCTATGCCCACCTTGGCGGATCAGCATTCGCGCATGGGCAGTTTCACAGCTCCCTTCACAGTGCTACGTCTGCTCACCCCGTTGAAGTTGACCTACGAAGCCGCAAAGAAGCGAGCTGAGCCCTATAACAAGATTGTCGAGGAGCTCCCAGAGATGAAACGGGAGACGGTGGAACTCGTGAAAAAGGCCGTCGCCAAAAACCGGCGCGCCTATGTGTTGGTTAACAATCGCTCGGAAGGCAATGCGCCGATTACCATTCAAGCGATCAGCAATCAACTCCGCTGAGATTATAATCCCGGAGGCTATGATTCGAGCGCAGGCGTCAGGGTATGGCGTGACAGTTCACGTCCGACAGGATTCCAGACGCCGGAGGAGTCGAATCAAAATTGGTATCCCAGTTCTACGATGTACATGTCCGCGCCGAGAGTGGACGGTCCATAGAGGCCAGCATCGGAAAAGTGTTGGATGCGAAACCCAGTATAAACATGAGCAAAGGGATTGACGCGCACCCCGACGGTCGCGACGATTTGCACCGGACCCCCGAAGTCTTGCACGCCGAACTTGTAGCGGCTGAAGAATCCGGCCCCGGCTCCGGCATCGAAGGTGACCCGTCCCTTCCAGCCGCTCAGTGCAAGATCCGGCACGATCGTCATCATCAGGCCGCTCTCATTCGCCCCGGCCAATACCCCCGCGCTCGTGATCAGTCTCGTCTCCAGATTCCATGGGCTTCCACCGAGTGGCCATGACCAGGGGAGCTTGAACACCGCCGCCACATCGAACAGGTGGAAGGGGTATTTTTGCTCTTTTCCCATCAGAGGAGTTTTTCCACTGAATCCCATGCGGGGGCCTATGCTAAGGAGGGACACGTCTTCTGCAAAGCTGGGCGTGCAGACCACTGCGGAAAGCCACAGGATCAGGAGCAGATTAAAGAGACGTGGACACGGAATGTAATGCATGTGCAGTCTCGCAGTGACATGGGTAGTGTGACACGGCCCGACCATCCCTCCTATGATTCACGTTTTTCATAACGTGTGTCCTAATCAGAAAAAAGTCAACAAGTGCGCGACTCTCCTCAGGCCGGGGCTATCCGTTCAAAGCCTTTTCTCGACATTCGTCGATCACCTGGTTCGGAATGACTCTTAGTGCGAGTGTGAGCAAGAATGGAACGATAATCAGATCATCGATCTGGCCAAGAACCGGGATAAAGTCTGGGATGAGGTCAATAGGTGAGAGTAGATATCCGATCGCTAAGCCGAGCAGCCATTTTGAGGGCCTTGGTACCCGAGAATCTTTGAGCAGGAGTTGATAGACCTTTACCTCACGTCGAATTCTCTGTCCTATAGATTTCAATGTCTCGAGCATGGATACGCTCCTTCTATGCGAAGACGTTGTGCCTAAGCGTCGTCCTTATGTGCACGGTTAGAGTCTCAGTTCCCGGCCAGCGGCGTCCGCAAGGTTCGTGAGCATGCTCCAGTTTGCAGGACGTTTGATCCTCGGTATCTCCCGGCGGGGACCCCGCACGACGGAAGAAGGGTTCGTGGATCGATGGGATACAGAGTAGTGGCAGTCACTAAGTCAAAGAATCAGCGAGTCTAGATATAAAATAAGAAGCAGCGAACCCCACGCGTATTCCATCACCTTATCATCTAATTGTTGACAACTAAGAACAACCAGGGTGGTCGGCGGTCCGTGCGTGCCTCGGAGACCGTACCGTCGTAATCTGATGCTATCCCCCGAGGTCCCACCCAGGCGAGCAAATCCTTCATTAAAGGAATGACTCAGTGGCTAAACGGATTCGGGCGCGTGCCATGGTGCAGCAGCCGGTGGAATATCAACATGCCGGGGGGTGAGGCCAGGGCATGCTAATGGACCTCGCGTTGCAAGGATGCCGAATCGCAGTCGCGTCTCGCCTGTCCTGTGGGATGTTTCTGAAGCTGCTGATCTGTTTCCGCGATCAGGCAGAGTTCGTGACGATAGAGCGGGCTGTCGTTCGGTGGGCTATCGACGATCAATTCGGCGTGAGTTTTCTGGAGATGTCGTCGGGCGCCCGAGCATCTCTTGCAGTTTGCATGCTTCAATGCTGGCAGGGAGCAGAACGCGCTGCTGACCCTCTCCTAAGCTCAGGGCCGAGGGCACAAGATACTCAATAACAAAGTTTGAGGCATTGCAGCAATTTTGGCAATTTGCAGGACGCTCGTTCGTCCAATTTATTGTGGCACCGGACGCTCCAATGGCCGGACCATTCACCAGGCATATGGAAGACCGATTCCCATCGTCCTTCAGGCCATACGCGGTCGTCGGCTCTCCAATCCCCTGCACATGCATGAGCACCTGACTCTGCTCCTCGTTCTTTCGATACCAGTACCAACCTGGTTTTGTCGGCTTCAAGATTGTCCATGTCATTTTCTCTCCTTCTCGCCCAGCAATACATTTCTTTAACGCTTGTGCTGGAGACAGTACGGACGGATTCATTTACTTAGGTAACCGCACTGTACCACGTCGAGCTCGTCACGCTCACCAGAATAGGCTCGCATCGGAATGATCTTTATACCGATAGAGTCCAGGCTTGATGGGCTTCTCGGTCGTCCAAGTCGGCTGGAATGGAATAAACTCCACAGGGCCTGGGATTTTCATGATTCAGGTTTTAAGGGGCCTTGCCATTGCCCCGGCAAGTTGATGACATATTCAGAGCGGCTGTCTTTCCAGACCGCATTCAGATGGCCGCCAAACTCAAACACCCTGGCCATGAACGGATCTTTCCCCTGCTCGCCTGTCCAGTACCAGTACCACCCCGGCATCGTCGGCTTCTCGGTCGTCCAAGTCACTCTTCCTCCTTCCCCCGCTACCGAAACGCAAATGGCAGGGAGTGAGAAGATAGTCAAAATGCTACCGTTTGTCTGCAGGATGCGAGCGGACAAGCTAGAAGGGTTTTTCGGACAGATACGTAGGCAAGCACCACGGTAAGGACGGGAGACCGTGGAGTTGGTCAGGGAGTCCGTCGCCGAGAACCGGCGCGCCGATGCGTTGACCAACAATCGTTCAGAGGGCAATGCTCCGTTGACCATCCAAGCGATCAGCGATCGATTGGGGAATTTGCTCACGTGATTTTCCCTTTCGTGAGCCGGCGCCTATGTGATTTCTGATTCTTAGTGAGTCAGTCGGTGCAGGAGACTCGTCGAAGTGACGATGGTAGCGGCACTAGTGGCGAAGGATGATTGATAAGGCAATGCGGGTGATGAGGTAATAGGCGAGCGCAACGATGGAAGCACCCACCACGACTTTCAGGAGCCTCGCGCGAGTCGGCATCATCCCTTCGGCAGCTCCAACGGGCCGATCCATTGCTCGCCTGTGGTATCGATCACATCTCTGCCCTCGACCCAAGCCGACGGTTCACTCGCCGTTAAGAACCCCTCTCCGTTAATTTTGACTTGAACCACCGCCACACCCATGCGTTCTTTATAATTCGAAAACCAGTACCATCCCTCCTTCGTTGGCTTCTGGGTCGTCCAGATCAACATGACCGATCCAGAGGGCCATACCACTCACCGTCTATGTCTGAAATGGACTGCATGCGTGTCCACTCCTCATCCCTCATGCAATCAGGTCTCTTGAAATAGTCGACCATCACAGTCGCAACATCACGCACAGCGCCGTCTGTTTCGACTTGTCGAATGCGAGGCTGGGATCCTAAAGTTCGGCGACACCAATACCATCCAGCTTTCGTCGGCTTGACGGTCGTCCACGTCATCGTGAAGGCTCAAAAGGATCAAAAAAATTGGCATATGCTTCACCGGAGCAGTACCACTGCAAGCATATAAGCAGCTGCGAGGATCAGTTTGAGTGATTTGAGAAGGGAAAGAAATACCGCCAAAGTGGAGGCTGAAACACGGTCCCCAGCGCTCGAAGGCGCGGTTCGGCCTTGTCTGAGCTGCCCTTTGATTCCCGATGATTAAACGACAATCAAATGAATCCACCTGGAACTGGCGAGGCGAGGGGAAGAAAAGGTGAAAGCCAGTTGGCTTATGTGGTGGGACAGCTCACAGGCTCCGCAGGAAGGACAGCGCCGGCCGTCACAACAGAGAGTCCGTCCCTTATCACAGCCACAGACCCCGCCATGATGAGAGCAACACCGTGGCGCTCAAACGAAAGCGAGATATGGTCCTCTGACAGCTCACCCGGGCAATAGCCAAAGGTGTTGCCCGCGAGCAGAAACGATCCAAGGGCTCCAATACAGGTGAGCGTCATCGACCCTCCATGCAGGCAAAGCTACTACCGATCCCTATGGATGAAACGACTTAGTCCGATGTTTTCGATCACGGACGACGAGCGAGGGGGAACCTTCCTGGTCTACCGACAGCACCAGTCGCGTTTTTCCATCCACATCACGCACGGCTACTCCGGTCTCTGCAGAGATACCCACCCATACCCGATAAGTATCAGACCCATCGCGCACCTGAAGGAATGGCTGCCCTTCCGCGCTGAATGAGAGCAACGCCCGTATCTGTCCCTTCTGATCAACTAGGCGGAACTCTTTGGCACTGACGACGTCTTGAACCTCCACGGCTGGTTCTTGCGCAGTGGCGGGAAGTTCTCTCACGAGACTGGCAGCAGCAATCCCGCCAAGCAGCCCGGACAATACACTGACCGTGATGAGAACTCCTATTTGCGATTTGATCATGAGTCGTCTCCTAGGTGAATAGTCGTCGTCACCCGCATCCTTTAGAAAGATCTTCGCTACCCGCTGAGGAACGTCAATATTCATTTGATCATCTCATAGATTCTCGAACCACCCGCTTTACATAGTGCGCGAGCCGGGCATGCGTCTGCTTCTCCACGAGCAGCGATTCGATTCCATACTCTTCACCTCGTGCCCACCGCACAATGGCAGTCGCAACATAGATACTTTGTTGGTTCGACAAGTTGACGGTGAAGGAACAGGTCTCGCCGACACGCAGCGGCAAGTCCCCGGAGATACGCCACCCGTTCAACGAGAGATTCCAGAGGGTGCCCGTGTCCCTCAAACAGGCCCGCGTGGTAAATCACAGGGCAGCACACAGGGAAGCGATGGAAGGGGCGAATCGAAAAGGGCATGAGACCCTCGCAAGGAGGCACATTCTAGAGGGTCGTCAGTCTGGGAGCAAGAGCACCCGAGGTAAATGCTGGCGTTTCACAGGAGATGCCATTGAGCATGCTGCGAAGTACTCGGTAGACTCCCACCTGGACATTTCTCCGCTCATTCGCTTTGAGACTTCCACTGAATCTACGATTTTCATGCCATGTAACCTTTTCACTGTTCAGCGCGACTAGGGAAAGAGAAGGAGGATCTCGGCACATCCGGATTGGCCCGCCTGATCCACCCATTCAACTGTTGCGGAATTGAGGGAGTTCAGCCAGAGCAGCTTCTCTACAGCATCTTCAGGATCCCGAGTATGCCTCGAAGTCCTCAAATAATCGCTACCCATGCTCGCCGTACTCGCTGCTTGCACCGCTTTCGTCGGACCAACCGAACAGTCCCGTGACGTGTTCCTCGACGGTCTCTGGTGCCCCTTGTTCCGGCGGAACGTCTGTGGTGAATCCCCACTTGCAAAGGAGCCGAATGATGAAAACCGAGTTCCTTCTACTCCTCGTCCCTGTGCTTGTCATGTTTCTGCTAGTGTGGGGATGTTCTGAACCTCAGCGGTCGTATCCGGTGCGCGATTACCCGATGTCCATACCGCCAGGCATCAAAGAGACCAAGTCATTGGGAACCTCCTGGGAAAACGAATTTGGGCTCGTCCAAGGTGTCAAAGCCGGGGGAGTCGTCTTTCTCTCGGGCCAGCTCAGTCTTGATGAGAAAGGAATGGTGATAGGGAAAGGCAGCATGGACCTGCAGATGCGACATGCCTACGCCAATGTCGCAAAAGTCCTGCAGCAGTTCTCTCTGACGATGAATGATGTGCTCGAAGAAACGATCTATGTCACGGATATGCCGTTGGCCCTCACCGCCGGACCGAAAGTTCGCCGAGAGGTGTATACAGAACATCCCGCCGTGGCCAGCACACTGGTCCAAGTTCAGCGTCTCGCCTTCGCAGACGCCCTCGTGGAAATTCGCATCATCGCGAAGGCACCACAAGTCGGACCTTCCCGCCCTACAGACGCACAATCCGATGAACCGCCCAAACGCCGTGGCGGGCGTGGCGGCGGGATGGGCCGCGGTGGAGGAGGAGCGTCGCCATTCTAAAGAACGAGCGACAGAGAAGAACGGCGGGTCTGAGGTCTCTAACTCCCTCAGTGAGGTTCATGGAACATATCGGCGATCCATTGGGAAGTGGTGTGATGCATAGCCGTCATCCCAGAGGTCGAGGCAAATGCTAAGAGTAGAGCCCACAGTTATTCTGAGGACGCATGTCTCCGAGCCCGTCTGTCAGGCGACACGAGAGCAGAACGTGAAACCATGGCAGCGCAATCCTGGCCAAGTGCCGGCATGAGCTGGACGAACGATCGCCCGATGCTGCCGGGATTTTATTGCTTCAAAGGGACCGTGAGCTTCACAACGGCCGCGCATGAGGTCATTCTCGCGACGGTAGTTGAATTGACCGGGTTCGCCCCCAATGTCAAGGTACGGTTCCCGCAAAAAGACACGCCGATACCGATCAGCGAGTGTGAAGGACGATGGGTAGGCCCGCTAGATGTGCCACGGTGAGCGAATACACCTGGGCGAGATGGGTGATGGAACACTTTCTTGTCCTGGCCATGATCGTCGCCATCCTGTTCGTCATCTTGGTATTGCTGTATTGGTTCCAGGAGATTCGCGGACTGATCATGGGCCTCTTTTATTTGAGCAATGGCTGAGGGCAGCCGGTCAGAGTAAAGCTCCCCAAACGACTTCAAGGACACCTCGCAAGTGTCCCTATTTGGATTTCCTATTTCATATGAGAGAATGTCCCTCTTAAGTTCACCTTAAAGGTAAGTTCAGGCTCGGCCTTTCACCATGAATCAAAGCCTGGCGACGAATCGTCTTGGATGTTCATCACGGGACTGTGCCTATCGCACCGCCGTCTGTGGAGTAATTCTATCTGCCCTTTTCGTTCTGGTCGCGTGTGTGTCGGTGCGTGTCGAGCCCTTGACCCATGAGACATATCCTCCACAGACAAGTCACGAGCCGGTGCAATGGCTGGAGACCGAGCCTGGCTCTCCACACATTAAGCTAGCCCGTATCATTGCGACGAGCCAGAGCGTGGATGAGGATGGGTTGCGCGATAAGATTCTAGCCCGTGCAGCTACACTTGGAGCTGATGCAGTGGTGCTAGGGAAGTCTGATGTGTTGGAATCAATGGGGGCAGAAACTCCCTATCAATCCACCATGGGCCCAGCGGCAAGCAATGGAGGGTGGCCTTTCTATTATGACCGCTGGAGTTTCCTTCAAGGCTCCACAGACCCGACTGGACGGACAGAATATCTATCTGGGACGGCCATTCGATACGTGAGACAGAAGTAAATGCCTCCCACCTAGCCAGACCTGAGGACCGACCTCAGGCCGACCGTACCCATATTATGCGACTGCCGAGCGACCAGCCGAATTGAATATGTCGCAGCCGGCGTCGAACCTACGGCCCGCTGATTACGCTGCTCCGTAGAAGCTGGTGTCCCCAACGGGATTTGAGGTTTTGCCCTGCTTCAGGTTGGGGGATTCCTTTCCATGGAGTCGTCAATGCTGCCTGACATACCCACGTCCGGCGGGACAGTCCGGTAGCCTTCCATTTGACAAGGTCCGCTCACCGTTCCTCCATTCTCAATCCACGAACCCTTCTTCCGCCGCATAGCGAATGAGGTCCACCAGGGAACGAGCTTTCAGTTTGAGGCCTAATCGGGCGCGATACGTGCTGACGGTTTTTTCGCCAATGCCAAGCATGCGGGCTATTTCTTTCCGAGATATCCCCTTAGTCAAAAGCGAGAGGACCTGCACTTCACGGTCTGACAGGGCGGGAGGAGCCGAGGCAGGAGCCATTCGCACCCCGCCGCCGGCCAACACAATGTCAATGACCTCCGCTAATTCACGCGGTGAGCGGTCTTTCGACACATAGGCTTTGGCACCTGCTCGTATCGCTCGCGCTGCATATTGCTCCTCTGCGTAGAGACTGAACACGATAATGGGAACCTCATTGCCTGCGGACTTCACCGCTTTCAGAATGTCGAGGCCGTTTCTCTCGGGCAGATTCATATCGAGCACTACAAACGCCCAATTGCCGCCGCAAATCCTATTGACCACGGATATGCGTCCGTCGCATTCGGTCACCCGGACATCGGGAAAGGATTTTTCCAATAACGCTTTGATGGCTTCCCGGACAATGGGATGGTCATCTACGATTAACGCGTCTTTCGTCCTGGCTCGGATATGGCTTAGCCGAAATGTTGAGGATGGCTCCAAGATCTGTGCCTGTATCATGGCTGTCCTGTTCGGAGAATCATAACCCAGCGGGTCAGGACTTTGAATTAAGATCATCCACGAGTAGCTCCCGCAATCGGCACCGCAGCCGCGTCGCTTGCTGGTTGAAGTGTTTAGGAAGTATGAACGAAGAAAAATTCAGACGGCAGGAGGGTCCGTTTGTGAGGGACTGGATGTGTAGCTATAGCGTGCAGACAGATGTCGCATCGAATGATGGAGGTTACCCATGGCGGCGCCTTCTAATGCGATTACAATAGCCTCAATCGCTCGAGGAGTTTTTTCCCGTGGCAAGTCGCAAGTAGACCCCGTCCTATTTGTATGGCGACAAAGCAACTTTCGAAACTAGCAAAATCCCGAGTACCCGCCCGAAGGCATTTTGATTTCAACGTGGCGTGCCTGCGTCTCTCCTCCCGTGGTGTTTCGACCCACGCAGCCCTACTGGAAGCGTTGGCACAGAGATATTGGGGGGTCTAGTCAGAAATGAGGCTTGTCTGTAGGCAGAAACTTACAGTCGGGCTAGGGTGGTTCCTAGTAAGAAAACCTGGAGTTTTTACGATAATTGTAGCAACTACCGAACGAAACGATATGGCGACTCAAACCCTTTCAGCGCACGCCCAGCAGACGTTATGTTCGCTAAGGAGCGAAGTAATACTGATAGCGTGCTGTATGTGCAATCGCATTCGCGACGAGATTGAAGGATCCCGTAATTCCGAGCGTTGGGTCACTCAAGTCCTATATCGTCAGATGCACGATATAAACCCGGCCAATTGCCTTCTCTCTCACACTTATTGTCCCAGGTGTTTCACGAAGTTCATGGCTCGGGTCGCTTAGCCCGAACGAATACCCGCCCCCTCGATTCTCCTTTAACAGCCTAGGGCGATAATCAAGATACCTACCCCGACTTTCACAAGCTGCGTGCGAGACTGCATTATCCCTGCGGTGTGTTGAGCGGCCCGGACCATTCACCAGGCATACTGAGAATAGTTTCAGATCGACCACCCGGCTGATGGACGTGCGTGAGGTTGCAGATCGGATGACAGCCGCGTGGAGCAGCCCACTCTGCTTCTCGTCTTTTCGATACCAGTACCAACCAGGCACCATTGGTCTGTCGGTTGTGCAAATCATCATGCCATGACCACCCGTTTGCCCCATTCGCCCGATGCCTTGGTAATAGTTCCGCCTTCTACGTGGTTTGCGGGCGGACCAGGACAGTTTGTATCGGGCTAGACATTTAATCCTGCAGATTCTCCCCACCCATCTTCATGAAGGACTCGATCGTAGTCTCGAGGCCGGGCCATTAATTACTGCAACTGATTGGAACATATAGGACACCCGGCATTCAGGAAGGAAACAGGAACAGAGGGTCCGATGTTTTAATCCCCTGGCATCGTCTTTGCGTTGGCAGCAAGAGTTTCCTGCATGAGCAGCATCGACGAGGCAGACCGATCGCACCGTCTGCACTGAGACGATCGAGCAAAAGGAGATCCATGGCAGATGAGCGGACGGGAAGAAATGCGAGGATGAGCACGAGACGCATCACGGGAATCACGAGGCGCGGCAAACCAGAGTTGCACGAATGCCGAGCCACGGGGCCTGACGAAAACGTAATGGGTCGTGTGTCGGTCGAGGGACGGAGCCCAACCCCTTATAATATAGAAAAAATTTAGAATAGTACGGCCTCGCTGGACACGGCGGAGCTGCTGTACGTGGAACGTGCCTTGGGGATATTGTGCCTCAACTGCTTGGCAGATGCCCTGACATCATTCGCGGAGTTGAAGACGAAGTCCTTCCCAACTGCTCCAGTAGAACAAGCTCTCCCAAGTAAGCCTACTATCGGCCAAGTATGTCCTGAGTGCGCTCGGGCAACGATGGTCAAAGAGAGCGATTCCATCCGTTGCGCGTCATGTGGCTCGTCTTTCTGTTTCCCTACGGAGGATCAATCCTCAATTTTCCGAGTAGCACAAAGTATCTATCGGGATACTACCTCTCCTTCGTCCAGGCAAGGAACGAACGTGGAGAAAATCATCCCGCTTCCCATAGTGTTTAGAGGGACATGCAGGCGAGTGGTGAGTTGTCCGGCATGTTCTTCAATGTACTGTCGTCGGTCCGTACGACAGGGTTATAGAGATTTCTTCCACCGATTGTTAGGGAGATTCCCTTGGCATTGCAGGCAGTGCGGTGACCGATTTTATCTATGGAAACGATACCCATCAAGAGCTTGATGGCAGGACATTGGCTGAGTCGGAAATTCCGGTTCGTGAAGAGTCATTTCCAATTGTTGGAGATGGTGAACCCTTGGTGGGAGCGGAAACAGGGAAACATTGCTTATTAACGATTGATTGAAATTTAGCCGGCGATGCTCGCGGGTCTTCCAATATTCCGGCACGTGATGTGAGGCGCACACCTTAGAGAACTCGAAAAACTAGGGTAACTACTAGTACAAGGGTGAAGGAAAAGCTTCTAACTTGTCGCACATCTAACCATGTACCATCAGCGTTACATATCAAGCCCCTCGCAGACTGATCCACCCGCTGCATTCTTCTAGGGTCCCACTAATTGTACGCCGTCCGGAGGACTGCTGGACCGTCGTACGCACACGGAATACTCATAATCCAAGTTTAAGGATGTCGACGCGGAAGGGAAACATTCATGCTAACGGTTTCAACTCTACTTAACACCCTACTCGGTGAACGAAAACGTGACCGGCCAGCTCAGGTGCGAGTTATCGTCGGAGCCTCCGACGATCGATACGAAGGCTGGATTGCCACGGACAAGGGTCAGCTCGATCTACTACGAGAAACCGATTGGGACTATCAATTCGGGCCGAATTCGGTGGATGCGATTTTAGCCGAGCATGTGTGGGAACACCTCGATTGTGATGCAGCGATCATCGCGGCGCAGAACTGTTTCAAATCCCTCAAGCCTGGTGGCTACATCCGAGTGGCTGTGCCGGATGGATTGCATCCGGATGAAGATTATATTGATC